>JAQWAJ010000380.1 GCA_028707745.1 Bacteroidales bacterium
CAGCTCTTCAGTGACCGGATTCATCAGGCATGATATCTGGTAGGCCTCCCGGAACACCTCTTCATGGAAATCGACGGCTGATTGAACATAATTCAGGATATCCACTTTTGCCTGTCCCCACCACCCTATAAGCGTATACCCGGGCAACTCACGAGGGGTTGACTCATTTCTCAATTCGATAAACCGATCGACAAACACCTTGTACTCATTGGATTTTCCTTCTGATGAAGATTGGAGGATCGCTTTCCCGTATAAAAAACCGACCGGTTGATACGTATCTACCGGAATTGCCTGATTAGCAGCAGCTGACATAATTTCTTCCATTACCGATGCATCAAAGCTAACGGAGGTCACAACCGAATCTCCCCAGGTATTATTCAAATCAATGGTGGAATAATTTTTCCCCACATGATCCTGATCATCAGGCTGTTTAGCCCCGGAACTTCCGGGATTCAACGCAAAACTGTACAAATCCTCCCATTTTATAAAGGCAGCCGGATCAGGCATCGGATCAAGGTATCCTGATTTTCTTCGCAGGTAGCTGGCACTCTGAAGCACATCAGAATCAGGGTTTAGCAAAATGCCAATCTGCCATTTTTCTTTGAAAAAAGTCCGGTGAATTTTCATTAATCCCTCAGGGATCTCCATACTTTGATCGGCACAAGAGGTGAACCAGCCGATCAATCGGTATTTGTTGTTTTGCCTGACAAGCTCGTCAAGTTCGTCCAGCAGGTCAGCCCTGGCAGCAATATCATTGGGAATCGTTGACCGGAGATACTTCGATTCACAGGCCTTTTCAATAAACAATTCGCTTTTAAATGCTCCCTTACCATGCAATTTGTATTGATTCCCAAATAAATATCCGCCGAAATCGCTCGCATTTCTGTCAGACAATACACTGTGCGCCAAATGGTATACCGTTTTCACTGATGCTGGGTGGTAATGAATCATTCCAACCATTGATTCAGGAATAGTATCCTGATAATCGACCATATAATAACCATCTGGATTCAAAGCCGGTATATCACCGTTCACAATGGTATTGATTGGAGAAATCCCCAATAACCCATTACCAGCCGCCATTTGATTTCTTTTATTGTTCCTTCGGTTCGACAGCGCGTTCCAGATCGTTGTTGAAATGATCAGTAACAAAACGGCGAGCAAACCGATCCAAACAAGGCGATTCGACTGGTACCACGGTAAAGAATCCTGATTTGTCTTTATTGTTAGAACAATCCGGTCAGTTTCTTCAATATGTGACAGAAGAGTATTCTGATTTTCAACATAATAAACATGAAGGCTGTCGATCCCGATAACAGGCATCATATTACCCAAATCCTGTCTGTACATTCTCCATGTATTCTCATGAGCCTGATTCAGAGCCAGAAAAGTTTTTCTGATGGAGCTGTTACAATTGATCAGGGAATCAATCAACCGGCTATTCTTATCCCAATTCTTCGGATCTGACAAATATGAGTTGAGTTTTTCACCGACTACTGCCTGTCTTTTCGTGATCCGGGATAATGAATCGATCTGACTTTTAATAACCGGACTGATTTTTGCTGTAATAGCATTTCTCAAGTTATCTTCCTCCCTGAGGCGATTGGCAGTGGTCGCAAGATCCACCTCAACCTTCTCAGAGGTTTTACTGCGTACATAGGCCGACTTTAAACCGAGCACTGCGTCATTCAAATGATTATATCGTTCCCTGTATAATTGATAAGTATCAGTGGGCAACAGATCAGGGTTGAGATTTGCCTTTTCCAGTTCAATCGTTGAAAGCAATTCTTCCAAATCAGCCAGGTATTTAGGCTGATGAATTGAATCGGGTAATTTTCGGTTTTCAAATCCATCTACTTTCAATAGGGTTTTCTGATAGCGGTCGGATATGATCTGGATAATAGCCAATGTCTTTTTCGCGTCAGCTTTTGGAGCAACATCTCCGCCGGCAATTGCGTCTTCAGATACAGGTTTGAATGATCTGACCTGAAAAGCCATTTTCTGATCGGCTGGCCTCATCAGCTCTATCAGTTCCCACTTACCGGATTTATAGAGTTCCGGCGTCAGGGCATACTGAAATCTGGCAGTCAGAACCATCTCCCCCTCATATCCATTCAATGCCTGTAAATCCAATTTCCCGGATGACCGGAACATGAGGCTGAAGTTCTTTTCCCGTTCAATCGAATTGCAAATGACCTTTTTGGCAGGTGACAGATCAAAATCATACTTCGTAAGGCACAGAAGAGGCCTCCTGTCATTTTCAGTAATGGGATTCCCTTTGGAGTCGTTCCATAGTACGTTCAGTTCGAGCTGGTAAAGTCCCTCGCCCGGCAATGTCACTAGTTTAGCGGTTATTACTCCGGCCAACCTGTTCTCAGAAGCATCAACCCAAAAGAATGGAATTTTCTTTTCCTGGGCAAACAGATGGCCTGACACTGAAAGAATCAGCATCACACAAACCAGATACTTTCGGACAAATAAACGCATATGGTTCAATACTTGTTTGTTACAAGAGGCGCATAAGATTTCCTCTTCAAAACAAAAGTATGAAAATTTAGAACTGATCAATCAAAAGCAATGGGTAATCGTGATCAACACCCGAGCTTCGTCAATTTATCATAAGCGGCTGTAATGCTTGTGATAAGATCTTTTTTTATCAATTGAAAATATTGAGTGGACTTCCCGTGAACCGCTGAATCGAAATGGTTAATCCGTTCAAGCAACTCTTCCTTGACAACCATTATTCCATTGATAATTTCCTCATAAGATGAAAAATCCCTTTCAGGATGATCTTCCATGCAATCATAACAATCAAATATGATATCCGTAATCAGATAATCGATATCCTTTTTGAGATCTTTTTTACTTGCCATTTTGAACTTTCGCTTTTTTTTCTTAATTAAAGATAGTATATTTTTTGAGTAATCAAAAGGTTTTG
>JAQWAJ010000381.1 GCA_028707745.1 Bacteroidales bacterium
GTCATTGTCAGTGTCGACAGTTGTCATCTTCGAATGACTCCGGGATTAAGCGCTGGATGTGAAATACTTATCAAACAGGTACAAGACACTGTTGTCATTCCGACTCTGGCCATTTATGTCAGAGACAGCCTGAAAACCGTTTACGTTTATAATGGAGTGGATTTCAAGCCGGTTTCCATTGAAACCGGTTTATCAAACAGTTCTGAAACGATAGTCACCAAAGGGCTGACCGGTACAGAAACCGTAGCTTTGATGGAACCGCCTCACAATTTCATTGAAAAACCTAAAAAAAAATCAGATGAATAAGTACCTGATATTGTTGTTGTTAATATGCCTTACAGCCTGTAATGGGAAAAAGGCGTCCGATGTACAAACCACGCTGGTCAAGAAAGGCGTTTTTTCGGCGGAGCTTACCGAGGAAGGCACAGTAAAGGCCACCAACTCCATTGCAATTACCACCCCAGCAATCTCATACCGTTATGGAGGATTAAAAATCACCAGTCTGATTGAAGATGGGAAGGAAGTTCAGCAAGGCGATACCGTGATGGTTTTCGATCCATCCGAAATCAAGAAGGCTATCATTAATTCAGAACAGCAGCTTGAGATTGCCAAAGCCGAACTGGATAAATTGGTTGCCACGCAGCAATCCGAAATTGATGACCTTGAAGCAGATCTGGAGATAACCCGGATTTCGCAGGAAATTTCGAAAATCAACTTTGAGCAGGCTGTTTTCGAATCGGAGGTAACGAAAAAAGAGATCAACCTTAAGCTTGAAACTGCGAATATCTCTCTGGCAAGAGCCAAAGAGCAGATTGAAAACAAGAAAAAGATCCACCAGCAGGAGCAGATTCAAAAGAAACTTGCCATTAAACAGTTATCTGTGACTCTTGAAGACGCCAATAAATTCGTCAACAGCCTGTACGTGATCAGCCCGGCCCGGGGTATTGCCATCATCAAGGAGAACTGGATGACCAATCAGAAGTGGCAGGTTGGCGATCAGCCTTATTCAGGAACCACCATCATTGATCTTCCCGACCTATCGGAGATGCTTGCCGAGGTAAAAATCAACGAAGTGGACGTTTCGAAAGTCGTCCCGGGTTTAAAGGTGATGATTAAGGCTGATGCTTATTCTGATACTACCTACGTTGGGCATATTGTAACAGTTGCCAACCTGGCACAAAACAAAGACACAAAAACGAAGATCAAGATATTCCCGATCCAGATCAAAATAGATGGTACGAATCCCAAATTATTACCAGGTTTGACGGTCAGCTGTAAAATTCTGGTCAATGAGATCAAGGATGTGATTTACATACCGGTAGAGGCAATTTTCAAGGCTGACGGGGTTGAATTCGTCTATGTAAAAAGCGGATCAGGGTTCAAGAGACGGGATATTAAGATTGGTTCCACCAATACTGATTTCGTCATCATAACAGAAGGATTATCCGAAAAGGATGAGATTGCGCTGACTGATCCATTCCTGAATAAGGAAGAAGATGCAGGAACCAAAACCGGTAAGAAGACTAACGGTAACAAAAATTGAATCCCCACCCGATGAACAATTCAAAATTCTTAATTCTGTTGTTGTTCGTAAGCATTCTGCTTTCATGCAACAAGAGTACGACAGAGGAATATACGGTCATGAAGGGGCACTTCAGACAATCCATTACCGAAACCGGTGAATTGGAGGCGGTAAGTGCAGAAGCTATCACCATGCACCGGCTCGGCTGGCAATATGGTTATGAGTTTAAAATAGTCAGTATGGCCCAAATGGGTGAATTGGTGACCAAAGGCGATACTATTATCAGGATTGATCCCTCCTCTGTTCAGAAATTCATCATTACGCAGGAGGAGGCTTTGGAAAATGAAACTGCTGCGGCTGCCAAGCAGAAGATTCAGATGGAGAATAACATACAGGATCTGAATGCGCAATTGAAAAGCGAGCAGGCACAATATGATCTGATCAAGCTTGAAGTTGATCGTGTCAAGTTTGAATCCGCAAACAAACGGAAAATCAAAGAGCTTGAATTCAAGCAGGCCACCATCCGGATGGAAAAGATTAAAAGACAAATGGAGGTTAAACCGAAGCTGGATAATTACGACTTTAAGACTCAACAGATCAAAGTCCAGCAGAGAGAAGTTGAACTATCCACAGCCAGAGCCGCATTGAATAAAATGTCCATCCTGTGTCCGAAGGACGGGCTGTTTCAGATTGCCAAAAGCGATTTCTATTATCCGCCAAAAGACATTAAAGTAGGAGATGCTTTGTATGGGGGAATGTTGATTGCCAGAATTCCTGATATATCCCACATGAAAATCAGAACCACCGTTTCAGAAGCCGATTTCAGAAAGGTTAGCGTAGGAATGAAAGTAATCGTCAGGCTCGATGCACTTCCATCCGTACCTTTTACCGGAACCATTACCAGCATCAGCAAAATATGCCTGACCCGTGACAAAGACAAGGTATTTAATGTACTGGTCAATGTAAATGAATCAGATATCCGGCTGAAACCGGGCATGACCGTCAGCTGCGAATACATCTGTAAAGAGGTGGACGACGAGTTATATGTGCCGAACAAATGCCTGCTCAAGGAAAACGGGCGCTGTTACGTCTTTCTGAAGAAGGGTAAAAATCCAAAGAAAGTGGAGGTCAGAATTGGCGCTTCCAACAGCAATCATACTTTGGTCTCAGGGGATATCAAGGCCGGGCAGAAACTGGTTCCTTTTGAAAACATCACCAACGAAAAAAAATCCTAGAACATGCAATTTCAGGAAAATATCAATGTGGCCGTTTTGGGCCTGATCGATCATAAAGTCAGATCATTCCTGACCATGCTCGGCATCATTTTCGGAACCGCATCCGTGATTGCCATGGTTTCAATCGGCGAAGGAGCAAAAAAACAGGCAATTGCCAAATATCAGGATCTCGGAATCAGC
>JAQWAJ010000382.1 GCA_028707745.1 Bacteroidales bacterium
GTGTGCTCTTCCGATCTTTTTCTTTAATCTTTTCAATTCCCTTAAAATCAACGATTTTGTCGTCGACTTTAAAGTTAATGCCGTCATCACTAACAGCCATAACCATAAATGTTTCACGCGAGCGACTCTGGGTGCGGACCATCAACAGGTATTGGTCACCAAATTTTATGGCGCCCGGATTAAAAACCGAGGAGCAGTCGATCAGGTGGGGTGCGATGTTTGGAACATCGGCACGGGTGAGAATCGGGTTAAGCCGGTAACGTCTCATAATAAAGCACCAAAATACAATAATTCAAAAGAAAAATATTTGTTGTAATGGTTGTAATGGTTGTAATGGTTGTTTGAGTTTTATCCCATTACGACTTCTACTTTGCAGATCTGGGCTTCTGATAGTGGCAGTATGTTTCCGGAAATCAGTTTTCCGTCAACCATGATCTCTTTTACACCGCTTTCTTTGCCCAGCGGATTTACAACATGAATCAGGTAACGCGTGCCTCGGTGAACCCTTTCCATACTGAATTCCTTCCATTCCGATGGTATGACCGGGTCGATCATCAAACCGTCGTACCCCGCCCTGACACCGAAGATGTAGTCTAATACCACGCGATACATCCAGGCTGCAGTGCCGGTTTGCCAGGAATGACTTGCGCGGCCTGCGGTTTCGTGTTCGTTGCTGGTGATATATTGTGAATACACATAGGGTTCAGCATAGAAGGTATCGGAATCGATGCGGTTCGGGAGCATCTTTTTATAGTATTCAAAGGCGGCATTACCCCGGCCGAGCATGCATTCAGCCTGGATTAGCCAGGTTGTGGGGTGCCCGAAAATGGCGCCGTTCTCCTTTTTGCCCCATACGCATCTGGTGACCAGCCCAATATTGGGATCGATCTCGCGATAGGCCGGGGTACATTTTTTCGGACCCTCGAAACTGTCGAGTTCCCGGCTGACGCTGTTGAGCGCTTTCAGTTGCCGCTCTTTATCCAAACCGGCCAGTACGGCCCAGGTTTGTGTATTGATGAATATTTTACCGTATTTGTTTTCTTTTGATCCGATTCGCTTCTGTTTTTCACCGAAAGCACGGATATACCATTCACCATCCCAGCAATTTGCATCGAGCGATGCAGCCATCTTCGCCGTAACCTGAATCACATCCGATTTCAGATCATGGCGGTTAATGCGGTCAAGCAATTCTGAAAGGAGATTGAGCATCGAAACATAAAACATCCCGCCCCAAACGCTTTCGCCGCCATCGGTTCCGCCGATATAATCCAGTGTATCGTTCCAGTCGCCCCGGCCGAAGACAGGCAGTCCGTGAACGCCCAGATTTCCCTTGACAAAGGTTACTACCGACATCAGATGATCCAGAATGGTGCCCTGCTGCTGATCGATAAATGGTTCAGTCAGCTCCAGTATCCCGAAATCTCCGGTTTCCCTGATATAGTCGGTAACTGCCAGGATAAACCATAGCGGGTCGTCACAATGCCGGGTGAATTCTCCTTGTCCGTCGCCATAGAAATGGTGATAAACCTTGCCGTCGCTCTGCATCTGCCTGGCCAGCAGGAGAATCCGGCTTTTTGCCTTTTCGGGGTCTGATATGGTAATGGCAATCGTATCCTGTGCGGTGTCGCGGAAGCCAAATCCCCGGCCAATTCCCCAATAATAGAAGCTCGTCACTCTACCTACGTCGAATGCCACCTTTGCCTGGTATGGCGACCAACCGTTCATAAAAATATTGACATCCGGATCAGCGGTCTGCACCTTGGTGAAACTGAAATATTGATCCCAATATTTTTTCACATCCTCCAGTGCAGCCTCAACCTCACTTATTCCATGATACTTAATCACTTCTTCCTTTCCTTCTGCCTTCCTGCCTTCCTGCCTTTTGCCTTGAAAGGGCGGATATTCATCCGCCCCTACGACGGGTGTTTTCGGGATGACGCCGAGTTGGAATATAACATTTTTCGATTCGCCCGGCTCCAGTTCGATCTCGATCTGAATGGCGCCTACGGTATTGCCGAAATCAGTGTCCTTGCAGCGCAAACAGTTGTTTTCTAATGCGATAGGATTGTTTTCGTTGCGGTAAAATCCGAGGAACTCTTCGCGAACGGTTTCGTACCTTTTAATGGGATGGTTTACGGTGAAAAATGCCCACTGGTCCCACTCCTTGTTCTCCTGTTGCTGTGTGCCGCGGGTTTCTGTTACCCAATAGGTTTTTGTGGCAAACAGGGTGTTAAGTTCTTTATCAAGATAGGCCCGGTTGAAGTGTTGATCATCGCACTGATTGATCAGGTCGACCAATGCATGGCCCAGGGCAAATTCAACATATCCGGTGATTGTAAGGCGTCGTTTCTGATTTGATTGATTAGTGAGCATAGATTTCCAGATTTCCCGGTTATCGTTGCGTGGAACAAAGAATGTGAGTTCAGATTGGATTTCCGCGATTTCCGACTCTACACGGGTATATCCGAAACCGTGAGCTACCCGATATTTCTCCTGATGTTTGCCAACCGGTTGCCAGGTAAGGCTCCACATTTCCCCGGAGTCCTGATCCTGAATATATATATACTTACCGGGTCTGTCGGAAGGGACGTCGTTGATCCGGTACCGGGTAATGCGACCGTGCAGGGGAGTCCGGTGGTAGCTGATTCCACCGCCATTAGCCGAAATCGTTGAGAAATACTCGCTATTATAAAGGTAATTGATCCAGGGGCGGGGGGTGGCCACGTTGGTGATGATATACTCCTTGCCGTCGGGGGAGAAATGACCGTATTGCATGATTTATATGTTTGCCAGCGAAGATAGGAAAAGTAATTATGCTCGCTGCGCTCGCTAATTGGCTCCCTTTGGTCGCTAAATGGGGGATTTTTATGGAAATAACAGCTAATTTGCAAACTTTTCAAATAGTAACAGTTAA
>JAQWAJ010000383.1 GCA_028707745.1 Bacteroidales bacterium
GGCAACCTCATCTTTATCGGCCTGCGACGGAACAATGTCCCAAACCACATAGGCCAGGTCACGGGTGGCTTCCTGTTTGAATTTGTCTTTGTTGGCTTCGTAATATTTCTGAACATCGGCATCGGTCACCTTGATCAGACTGTCGGGCGTAACGGCATAACGGATCGGAACAAAGCTGAGATTGAATTTCCGGTTCGTTTCGTTGTAGTCGGCATCGGCCATTTTACGGGTCACATACATGCCTTTGGCGATCAGGGTCTGATATTTGGTGCTGATGCGGTCTTTCTGAAGTTCTTTTTCATAACCGATCCACTGCTGTTTCATTTCAGGATTCTGTTCCATGGATTTCAGGTACTGCATCACCATGTTACGGTCGAAAGCGCCGGTCACCTTGTTCTGGAAGGCAGGTGCCTGTTGCAGCTGCGGGTGGATATTTTTTCCGTAAACCATGTCGAACAGCTCATCGGCGCTGCACTCGAGGCCCAATTTTTTATATTCTTCGGTATAAACCAGGTCGTTCATGAAACTTCCCCAAACCTGCTCACGGATCGAGGCGATGGTTTGTTCGTCGAGGCTGTTCGACCCTGAGCTCCGCTTGTAATTTTCAGTGGCGGTTTCCATCCGGCTGGCGAAATCCTGATAGCTGACAGATTTGCCGTTGATTTCACCCACCCGGTTTTTCCGGGCATTGAACATCCCTGATCCGGAATTGATAAAATCGCCGAGAATGAAGGCCAGAAGGGATAGCCCGATAATACCTGCGAGAAAAACTCCCGCTTTGTTTCTAAGTGTTTGTAATGTTGCCATGTTTATAGCCTAAAAAAATCAGGCTACGAAGATAGTAAAAGGTTTTAAAAAAGCGTAACGCGTAACGCGTAACGCGTGACGATTTCTATGAATCGGTCAGCGTGAGTGACACCTGCTTGATCTTCTTCCGGCTGCTGCCGGTGATGCGGAAGCTGAAACCGGGGATGGTGATGGTTTCGTTGACCTTCGGGAGCGAGGGGTTGTAGTGCAGGATGAGGCCCGCAAGTGTTTCATAATCATCGGATACGGGCAGATCGAGGTTGTAAACATTGTTGAGGTAATCGATTTCGAGCCGGCCGGCAAAGAGGTACTCCCTGTCGCTGATTTTTTTCTCGGTGAGCTCCTGGCTGTCGTGCTCATCTTCAATCTCCCCGATGATCTCTTCCAAAATATCTTCGGTGGTGACCAGTCCCGATGTGCCGCCGAATTCGTCGATCACGGCGGCGATATTTTCATGGTCGCGCAGCATCCGCGAGAGCAGGTTGCTGGCCGACATGCTTTCGGGGATCGCATGGATTTTCCGGATGATTTCACCCAACTCCGAAGGGTTCCGGAATAATGAACTGTGATGGACGTATCCGGTGATCCGGTCGATGTTATCTTCATACACCACGATGCGCGAAAATCCGGTTTCGATGAATTTCTGCCTGAACTCTTCGATGCTGGCCTGCACGGGTAGCGCAACGATCTCGGTCCGCGGGATCATGCAGTCGCGGATCCTGACCGACGAGAACTCCAGGGCATTATTGAAGAGCCTGATCTCCTCGTCGGTGCCCTCATCACCGTTGTTGTCGTTGAGGTTTTCATGGATCAGGTTGGTGAGATCGACCTTGCTGAACACCATCTGCCGGAGTTGTTTCGATCCGGGGACCTTCATGACTTTCCGGAGCAGAAAATCGGCCAGGTGAACGGTGAACCAGGTGATCGGGTAGAGCAAAATGTAAATAATCGTATAGGGAAGCGAGAAATACCGGAGCATCTGGTTCGACCGGATACGGAAAATCGTTTTGGGCATGTATTCGGCAAAAAACAGGACCAGTGCCGTGGCAATCAGCGTTTGAAGCAGCAGTCTCCATACTTCGCCGTGGATGAATTTGGCGAGGATCGGGTTAAACAGGTCAGCCGTGATAAATCCGAATATCACCAGGCAGATGTTCATGCCCACCAGTGAGGTGGCGATGACCATCTCCATCTGGCCTGCCAGCCAGCCTACCAAGCCTCCGGCCATGCCGCCCTGCTTGCGGTCGAGCTCCACCCGGAGCTTGTTGGCCGCCACAAAGGCAATCTCCATGCCTGAAAAAAAGGCCATGAGCAGAAGCATGAGTACCAGAAACTGCATCGGCTTTTAGTGTTTAGCGGGTTCGGTTACGGTCATCTGGCCGCTTGAATTAAAGATATCATATTTTGAGAAACTCTGATCGGATTGGAACCCTGAATTGCCATGCGTGATGCCTTCGGGGGTGATGATGGTGATGGGCTGATCTGACCAGATTTTTTCATTCGCCTGGTCCCACCAGAGAAGTTGGGTGTGCAGCTCCTGATTTTCGATCAGATTTTTGATGACCACATCTTTGGTGGCTTCAAACAGCTGGGTATTGATGTGGTAAATGGCATATCCGGCCACCAGGGTGGATTCGATCTGATTATCGTGGTTGTAAAAGGTAGCCACGAGCCCTTTCGGAAATTCGGTTTTGGGGTCGAGGCTGTCAGGAACCTCGAAATCCCGGAGCTCCGGAGAAACGATGTTGATCCTCACGTAGCCCGAATCACTCACCATGATGGAAATATCCGTGGCCAGCTGGGTGGGAATCGTATCGGGATTATCGATCTTATCGATCTTCTCGATCTTGGTTCTGCATGAAAGCATAAAGGTCATCCCCATGATCAGCGGGATGACCTGCACTGCCGTTTTGGTCAGTAATTTCATATAGTTGAGCAACTTGCCGGCTAATCGAACTTGTGTTTGATGAACCATTTGTCGTGCAGGGTGAACTGCAGGGTCAGCATTCCATAAGTTTCGCGGATCAGGTTATTATCGGTGGTTCCTCTTCTTCCGACTTCGAGGATCACATTCATCGATGACTGAGCATTACCGTAATGCTCAGT
>JAQWAJ010000384.1 GCA_028707745.1 Bacteroidales bacterium
AACGCCTGCATTAAAATCAACGATCTGGAAAATATTGCAGATGATATCTATCATCAACTGATATCAGAACTATTTGAAACTGAAACGGATGCAATCGAGCTGATCAAAAACAAGGAAATCCTTGAAAAGCTCGAAGGCACCACTGACCGGATCGAAGACGTATCCGATATCATGAAGACCTTGATCATCAAATCAGCGTAAAACCTATGCCAACGCTGGTCATCATTGTTATTACAGTTGCGCTGGTCTTCGATTTCATGAATGGCCGCAACGATGCTGCTAACTCGATTGCAACAGTTGTTTCAACCAGAGTTCTCACCCCGTTTCTCGGTGTTTTATGGGCCGCATTTTGGAACTTTGCCGCCCTTTTTATTTTCGGCGTTCATGTGGCCACCACCGTTGGAAAAGGCATTGTCGATGCCAGTGCCATCAACGAATACGTCATTCTGACCGCCCTGCTCTCTTCCATAATCTGGGTTTTCACTTGCCAGCGGTTTGGTTTGCCCAACAGTGTTTCGCATGCCCTGATCGGGGGTCTGATCGGACCGGCTTTGTTGATTGGCGGGCCCGGTGCCCTGGTTACCTCCGGCATCATTAAGGTTGCTGTTTTTATTGTGATTGCTCCGCTTGCCGGCGCTGTACTCGGATTTCTGGTCATGGCTGCCACCATGAGGGTATTTAAAAAAACCCCTCCGAGGAAAGTCGATGCCGGATTCAGGGTCATGCAGCTTCTGTCATCAGCTGTCTTCAGCCTCGGACATGGCAGTAACGATGCACAAAAAACCATCGGTATTATCTCGATATTATTATTCAGCACCGGCCAGCTTGGGCCCGAATTCTATATCCCAACCTGGGTGATATTTGCCAGTTACTCCACTATAGCACTAGGCACCCTGGTCGGTGGGAAAAAAGTGATTAAAACGCTTGGCACTTCCCTGACACATTTGAAACCGGTTCAGGGATTCTGCGCCGAAACAGCCGGAGCCGTCTCGGTGATTTTTGCAACCCTCGGAGGAGTTCCTGTCAGTACCACTCATACCATTACCGGTGCTATCATGGGCGTCGGCGTGGCAAAACGACTGAGCGCCGTCAGGTGGGGGGTTGCCAGCAATATCGTTAAAGCCTGGATATGGACCATTCCGGTCAATGTCATCATCAGTGGCGGACTCTATTACATTATCACCCTGTTTATTCACTAGGTTGCGCACTTTAATGCTCAACGACTGATCCACTCTTCTTAATAAAAACATCATGGCTCGAGGATTCATCAAAAAATTCCTTCTTCCGAAAGAAGAAAAATTTTTCCCGCTGTTTGAAAAGATGGCCGATCTGCTCACGGAGTCTGCCCAGATATTACTGAAAATTGTCGAAAGCCCCGAACCGGGATTGAAGCTCGATTGTTTCCGGCAGATCAAGGATTATGAGAAACAGGCCGACGACCTTGCCCATGCGGTTTTCGATTCGCTGGATTCCACCTTTATTACGCCCTTCGACCGGGAAGATATCCACCAGTTCACCTCAAAAATGGACGATGTTCTGGATTATATCAATGCCACGAGCCGTCAGATCAAGCTGTACAAACCCAAGAACCTGCTTCCCCAGTTTAAAGAAATGGTCAGCATTATTATCAGGGGCTGTGAACAGCTGAAAATTGCCACTCATGAACTCCGGAACCTCAAAAAACCAAGGAAAATATCCGATGCCTGCGTGAAAATCAATGAGCTGGAAAATGTGGCCGACGATATTTACCATCTGCTTCTGGCGGAACTTTTTGCATCTGAAAAAAATGCCATCGAACTGATCAAGGACAAAGAGATACTTGAATCACTGGAGATGGCTTCTGATTCCATCGAAGACGTATCAGATATCCTAAAAACGATTATCATCAAATCAGCCTAATCCCCCATGAAACTAAAACCCATTCTAACCGCAATTCTGTTTCTCGGCGTGCTTTCGCCATGCCAGACCGGAACTAAAACAACCCACATGGATAATCCTCTGTTAAAAGAGTTCAACACACCATTCGGTGTTCCGCCGTTTGACCTGATCAAACCTCATCATTATATGCCTGCCTTTACAAAAGGTATAGAGGAACACATGAAGGAGGTTGAAGCAGTCATCAACAACCGGGAGGAACCCACCTTCGAAAATACCATCGTGGCGCTCGACAAGAGCGGTGAACTTCTTTCGAGAACTTCCCGGGTATTTTTCGGATTGGCTGAAGCCAATACCAACGATTCCATCCAGCAGATACAGGTTGAAGTTTCACCGAAACTATCTGCACACAGCGATGCGATAAACCTGAATCCAAAGCTTTTCAGCCGGATAAAGTCGGTTTATGACAATCAGAAAAAATTCAATCTGGATGCCACTCAAACCTACATCCTCGAAAATCTGTATAAAGGATTCGTACGAAACGGAGCTAATCTGAGTGCCGAAAAGCAGGAAGAACTCAAAAAGCTGAACTCCGAATTATCGGTTCTGACCGTTCAGTTCGACCAGAATGTTCTATCGGAAACCAATGATTTTAAACTGGTTATCGATAAAAAAGAGGATCTTGCCGGTTTACCGGAAAGCGTCATTGCCGGGGCAGCCGAAGCTGCAAAAGCCGCCGGAATGGATGGCAAATGGCTGTTTATGGCCACCCGCCCGAGTATGACTCCTTTTCTGCAATATGCTAAAAACCGCGATCTGAGAAAGAAACTATATGACGGGTACCTTAACCGGGGCAACAATGGCAATGACAAGGACAACAATGTTATCCTGGCTAAAATCATCAGTCTGCGCACCAAAAGGGCTCAGCTTTTGGGATACAAGACTCATGCGAATATCGTTCTGGAGCCCCTGATGTCAAAAGTGCCTGAAAATGTATTCACCCTGCTGGATAAGATATGGGCAGCTGCCATTCCGG
>JAQWAJ010000385.1 GCA_028707745.1 Bacteroidales bacterium
CCGGTTATGGTACATCCCGTTCGGAGAGTGGAAACTCTCGGTCACTAAAGAGCAAACCTTAGATTATTCTTTCTCTTATAAAACGGAGTTGTTGCAATTAAATGAAATTCAGGTCGAAAGGAATCTGGTTTTGAACAAACACAGCTTGACCAAAGAGTTCACCGATCCGCGCGACCAACATGTTTATCATTACAGGTACATAGGAAGCAGGGCCTGGATGTTGGAGAACCTGGCCTACCTTCCTGAGGTGTTTCCGCCGGATACTGTTGCTTCGAAAAAAGCCATGTACTATGTGTACGATTATATTGGAACGAATACGGCAGCGGCCGAAGCAACGGCGAATTACCAGGAATACGGTGTGCTCTATAACAGACCGGCAACCAAAACTGCCTGCCCGCCTGGCTGGGAAATTCCCGGTGACAAGGATTTTAGTGACTTGAATCTCAATAGCGACGTACAAGGGCTTAAATCTGAATCAGGCTGGTTATCGCATGGAAACGGTACCAATACAAGCCGGTTCAATGCATTGCCAGCCGGAATAGTTACCCATAAAGGAGCCTTTTCCTCGATCCTCGAGTCAACCTATTTCTGGTCATCAAACATTATAGAAAACCAAGCTCCCTGGCTTTTTAAAATGGTTTATGATGATTATGGCTTAATTCATGAACCTGGCTCTGATAAAATGGGAGTCTCAATCAGGTGTGTCAAAGAAAGATGATCAGAACCTCCAGACAACTACCCGGCTGACCTTCTGCCCCTGAGCCATATCGATGGTTTTCACCTCCGAAGCTCTGGCGATCTCCAGCGATTTATACACCGCCGGAAGATGCTCGCTCCTGGCGATAAGCGTTGAGAACCACTTACATTGCTGAGGTATCCTTGAACTCTGCTGGATCATGCGGCGTACAAAAGCTTCCTCTCCACCGGCATAAATGAGTTCCACGTTTTGACCGCCGAAATTCTGAACGGCCCGTTTACCGGTGTTTCCGGGATTGAGATTATGCAACTTCCGTTTAGTGGCCGCTGCAGCCTCTTCCAGCGAGGAGTGAAAAGGAGGATTGCAAACCGACAGGTCGAACTGCTCCCCGGGCTTAATAATCCCCGTGAAAATATCAGCAGCTTTGGGCTGCAGGCGCAATTCAACCTTCCCGTGCAACACACTGTTCATCTCCACGATCTTTCTGGCTGACTCGATAGCTACCGGATCTACATCGGTACCCACAAAGCTCCATCCGTATTCCCTGCTTCCAATAATCGGATAAACACAATTGGCCCCAATTCCGATATCCAGAACCCTGACCTGCTCGCCCCGCGGAATCTCCCCGCCGTTTCCGGATGCCAGCAGATCGGCCATGTAGTGAATGTAATCGGCCCGGCCCGGAATCGGCGGACAGAGATAATTAACCGGAATATCCCAGTCGGTGATGCCGTAAAAATGCTTCAGCAACGCCCGGTTGAGCGCCTTAACTGCATCAGGATTGGCAAAATCGATGGACTCATTGTTGTACTTATTGACGGCCACATATTTGGCCAGTTCCTGACAACAAGCGGTCAAAGCTTTGAAGTCGTAACGAAACCGGTGCGGATTTCTCGGATGAAGGCTCGATTTTTCCTGAGTTGCCAGGACAATTTTCTTTACCATGATTGATCGTTAAACTAAATGACGAAATTAATAACATTACTCATATCCAGAGAATTATCGATCAACCGGATTTTATCCTGATTAATAACCAGCGAATAAGGTTCAACGGAATGGGTCAGCCAGACATTGCCGCCAACAACGGAATGATGCCCGATAAAGGTCTCCCCGCCAAGGATCGTGCACCCGGCATAAAGGGTGACATGTTCCCCGATAGTGGGGTGGCGCTTGATCCCTGCACAGCTCTTGTTTACACTCAGCGCCCCGAGCGTGACGCCCTGGTAAATTTTCACAGAGTCACCGATAACCGTGGTTTCCCCAATCACAATACCGGTACCGTGATCAATGCAAAACGATCTTCCGATGGTTGCCTTCGGATTAATATCGATTCCGGTTTTTCCATGTGCGAACTCAGTGAGCATGCGCGGAATGAAGCGTATCCCGAAACGGTCAATCTCATGGGCAATCCTGAAAATCAGTATCGCATAAAAGCCGGGATAGGTTAATACAACTTCCTCCACCGACGATGCTGCCGGGTCGCCATCGTTAATTGCCTGGGCATCAGCTGTCAAAACTTCATATAATTCAGGAAGCCGCTCTTTGAATTCCATCGTGGTTACATGTGCGTCGGATACACCGGAATCGTATGATTTCAGGATCTTTTCCAGCAAATCAAGAACTCCGTTCAGGCACGACTCCTCACAGGGTAGCTGATCCTCCGACAAAATCGGAAACAGATACTCGGTGAGATCTTTGGCAAAATGGCAAACCTCACTTTTCACAGGAACCTTGCCAATTGCATGAGCCTTATATTGCCCGCGGTTTTCAATAAATGGTTTTTCCATAAGCTGCTCCAAACCCTTTCTATTTTGTTTTCTTGGGCCTAAACATGTTTTTAAACCCGTTCAAACCTTTTCTCACCGAATGATACCGGCTGGATCAGAAAATGTCCGCTAAAAACAGCAGTAAGAATCAGTGTGGCTTTCATTGGATCTGAATTATTTGACATTTACTTTGATATGAGCCGGTTCACTGCACCGGATTCCGTCCAATATCCAGAGCTTATACTCTATAATACCTGGTTTGGCCGGTGCTTTGATTTTCAATGTGGATGATTGTGAAACATTGCCGCGAAGCCATCCCTCTGCACTGTTCCATCGGAATATCAGCGGCTGGCCTTCCGGATCGAAACTGCGCGAGGCGTCAATCGTGAACTCTTCCCCGGCTTTCACTTCAATTACCGGTGGAACCACCACTACAGGCCTCTTATT
>JAQWAJ010000386.1 GCA_028707745.1 Bacteroidales bacterium
ACGCAAGTGTCTACAGCTTCCACTGCCTGAACGATCGCATCCCAAACACCGGTATGCCCAACCATCTCTCCGTTGGCAAAATTCAGTACCACAAAATCCGGTTCGCCGGTTTTCAGCGCCTTAACAATAGCATCCCTGACCAGAAATGCACTCATTTCAGGCTGAAGATCATAGGTCGGCACCTTGGGTGAAGGGATCATGATTCTCGATTCCCCTTCAAACGGCTCTTCGCGTCCACCTGAGAAAAAGAAGGTAACATGAGCGTATTTTTCTGTCTCCGCAATCCTGATCTGTTTCTTTCCGGCTTTGGATATCAATTCGCCCAGGGTTTCAGTAAGATTATCCTTGTCGTAAATAATGTTGATGCCCTTAAAGGTGTCGTCGTAACGGGTCATCGTATAATATTTTAAAGGGATGGTATGCATCCCGAACTCCGGCATATCCCGCTGGGTTAGAACAACCGTCATTTCGCGAAGACGGTCTGTCCTGAAATTAAAACAGATCACCACATCACCTTCCGTAATGGTAGCAATGGGTTTACCGGAAGCGTCAGCGATAAAGGCAGGTTTAATGAATTCATCAGTAACTCCCTCATCATAACTGGCTTGCAAAGCTTCCGTAATGCTCGAAACCGGTTTTCCGATTCCATTAACATAAAGGTCATACCCCAGCCTGATCCGTTCCCATCGTTTATCCCGGTCCATCGAATAATAACGACCAATCAAGGTGGCAATTACGCCATTAGACTCTTCCAGATGAGCTTCGAGCTGTTCAATAAAGCCTTTCCCGCTGAAAGGATCGGTATCCCTGCCATCGGTAATGGCATGGATGTAGACTTCATTGAGACCATAATCTTTGGTCATATCGCATAAAGCATACAGGTGCTTATCCAGAGAATGAACACCTCCATCGGAAACGAGCCCGATAAAGTGCACTTTCTTCCCTGTTTCTTTTGCATATTGGAAAGCTTCGCAAAGCTCTTTGTTCTTTTTGATACTCCCGGTTGCCACGGCACGGTTGATTTTTACCAGATCCTGGTACATGACCCGTCCGGCTCCGATATTGAGGTGGCCGACTTCGGAGTTACCCATCTGCCCATCAGGTAGTCCGACATCCTCACCCGAGGTTTTTAGTTTTGAATGAGGGTATTTTTTCAGTAGAGAATCTATGTAAGGTGTATTGGAATTCCTTATCGCATCTGCTTCGGGCCGGCTACCTATGCCCCACCCGTCCAGAATCATCAGTATCACTTTCTTGTCCATCTCGCTATGGGTATATTAATTTTTCCAGTTTTTTAAATTCGCTAATCTCCAGATAGGCCTTTTGCCCCTTATAGCTATAACCTAACAATCCTTCGCCGGTAAAGTTGAGAGGCTTTTCAGAAGAGTCCGTATTGGCCGGTTTCATCTGCCCTTCGGCGTCAGGCCGGATCGTCAATCCCGCCCTCACGGTAATGAGGCTCCCCTTTTTAAAGGATTTTTCTTTCAGGTTTTTCGGATCCACAATCACTCTGACCTTCAGGTGATTTTCCCCGGCCCACAGGTCTTCAAACTGAAGTTGTTCGGAACCGGCTTTTACCTTTACTGTAATTACATATTCCGTGCCATAACCCGATTCCCTCAGTCCGCCTACCCACTCCTGTGCAGTGGATTCAACGACCCGGACTTTTTCTCCGCAGCAAAGCATCATGCTTAGGAGAAAGATTGACAGATATTTGGTCATTTTATTTGAGTTTATCCTTTATTCCCAGCCTGGTCATCTCTTTTTCGAGCAGCGCTTTGTCATAGAAGAACCTGTCCTGAAATTTTTTGTACCACTCTTTGGCTTCCGGTATACGATTGGCCAGGGTCAGGATATAAATAATATTAAAATAGGCCATACCATATTCAAAATACAGATCGGCATTGGCCATTTCGATAAAAGCTTTGAGGGCGCCGTTGCCATCGGCTTTACTGAAACAATCGAAACCACGCGTAACGATCTCATTCAGTTTTGGATCGAGAATGACTCCCTGAATATAAAATTCTTTTTTAGGCATGTTTTCCATCAGGTCGAAATACTTGGTTCCCTTTGGCAGGGCCTTGAATATGAGGGTAAACTCAAAAGTTTCGTTGGCTGATGTAAACTGATGTTTTTCAGGAGCAAAAGGAGCCTTTTCGGCACGAATCAAATTATATCCGTTCGGGTCACTCACCGGCCTGATAAACAGGTCACGGGTTCGGAGCGTGAAAGGGGTCATGCCTTTGGCGTTGGCAATCTTTATCGTGACACTGGTTGTGGAATCTTTGGTCACAACCTGAGTGATCGACAGCGTGGCTATCGGTTTAATGGCGATATTCGGATTCAGCACGATTTGTGCGGAGCAAATGGCTCCGATGCCGATGAACAGCGAAATAATGGCAAATTTCTTCATTAATCGTTTAGCATTAATTCAATCCATATTTGTCGTAAAGATACACCAATGCGGCAATTGAAGCTGCACCGTATTGCAACTCCCTGCGATTGACCTGTTCAAAGGTATCGTAAGCAGAATGATGCATTATAAAATAACGTGAATCCTGAGGAAGCATTGCCATAAAAAGGATATCCGGGTAATATTTTTTCAGCGGGCTCACGTCGACACCACCACCACCGTTTTCGAGTGTGAGATTATACGGATCAAACAAGGATTTCCACGCATAAAATTTTTTCATTTGCTCAGGGTTCCCGGTTACAGCCAGTTCTCTGGGCTGAAAAACCCCGCGGTCGGATTCCAGTGCCGCTATATGTTTTTCCCCTTTCTCCGATGCCATCTGAGCATACATGGCTCCGCCGCGCTGGGCAACCTCTTCATCCATAAACATGACCGCTCTTACGGTATGCCGGGGCCGGATGCCTGTTTTCTGAAATAACCGGAGCATTTCCACC
>JAQWAJ010000387.1 GCA_028707745.1 Bacteroidales bacterium
ATCTCCGGATGGGATTCACTTCCGATTCCGGGAAGTATCGGATTTGAACAGATCAGGAACAACAGGAGCGGCTTCAGGGCTCTGCCCGCCGGACAGCGGACGGTACCGCGCAATGGCATGGTGTCGGATATACACAAAGCGGCTACATTCTGGGCAACAACAGAGTTCAGACAGGAAACATCATCGGCCTATGCGCTGGTGGTGTTTTACAGCCACGATGTTGTACATCCCTATCCCAATGCTGATAAGCGAAATGGATATTCAGTCCGATGTGTGAAGGACAAAAAGAGTATTACGCCTTAACCCGGAGGTTGATCTTCCTTAACCTGATGTTTTTCGGAGTTACTTCAAGATACTCATCGGGACCGATATATTCCATGTACTGCTCAAGCGAATAACGGCGTGGCGGCGGCACGGATACCTTTTCATCGGAACCGGAAGCACGCATGTTGGTGAGCTTTTTGGTTTTTGAAAGATTGATCACCAGGTCGGTCGGACGAATATGTTCACCGATCACCTGTCCCTGGTAAATATTCTCACCCGGATAGATAAAGAAGGTTCCCCGATCCTGCAGTTTATCAATGGCATAAGCAATGGCAGGCCCGGTTTCAAGAGCAATCAATGCACCATTTCGCTTGTTGTTGATCTCACCTTTCCAGGGTTGGAAAGAATCAAACCGATGGGCAAAGATGGCCTGGCCTTCGGTCAGGGTCAATATTTGATTGGATAATCCCATCAATCCACGCGATGGGATGCTGAAAGTCAGACTGTTCTGGTCACCCTTGAACTCAATGTTCAGAAGTTCACCCCTTCGGCCGGTAACGGCTTCAATGATCTTGCCCTGGAATTGTTCCGGCACATTGACCACCAGATTTTCGATCGGTTCGTTAGTTACCCCGTCAATCTCTTTGAGAAGTACTTTCGGTTGCCCCATCTGGAATTCATATCCCTCGCGGCGCATGGTTTCCACCAGGATGGAAAGATGCAGGATGCCTCTTCCGAAAACATTCAGCATATCCGGCGAATCGGTCTCCTCAACCCGTAAGGCGAGATTCTTTTCAATTTCACGGAACAACCGCTCACGAAGATGGCGTGAGGTGACAAATTTTCCGTCCTGTCCAAAGAACGGGCTGTTATTTATCGTGAAGAGCATACTCATGGTAGGCTCATCCACCTTGATCGGAACCAATGCTTCCGGATTCTCGAGATCGGCAACCGTATCCCCGATCTCGAATCCCTCGAGTCCCATCAGAGCGATGATTTCTCCTGATCGTACGGGGGTTTTGATTTTCTCTTTTCCTAATCCTTCAAAAAGGTACAGTTCCTTGATTTGTTCTTTCTGTACCAAGCCATGCTGCTTGACCAGCGATACCCACATGCCTGTCTGCAAGGTGCCGCGGAGCAAGCGCCCGACAGCGATCCTGCCGACATAGGATGAATAATCCAGAGAGGTGATCATCATCTGGGGAGTTCCTTCAATAAACGGAGAAGCCGGAATATGTTCCAGTATCGTATCGAGCAGATAGGTCACATCTTCTGTCGGGGTCTTCCAGTCGGGCCCCATCCAGCCTTGTTTCGAGGAACCATAAACCACCGGAAAATCAAGCTGATCGTCATTGGCATCCAGGTGCATCATCAATTCGAAAACCTGTTCGTGAACCTCATCGGGCTTGCAATTCGGTTTATCGACCTTATTGATTACCACAATCGGTTTCAGATTCAGGTGCAACGCTTTCTGCAGCACGAAACGCGTTTGCGGCATCGGGCCCTCAAAAGCATCCACCAGCAGAATCACCCCGTCGGCCATATTCAATACACGCTCTACCTCACCGCCGAAGTCGGCATGCCCGGGGGTGTCGATGATGTTTATCTTGACTCCCTTATACCTGACCGATACGTTTTTCGATAAGATGGTGATTCCGCGTTCTTTCTCAAGATCGTTGCTGTCGAGAATCAATTCCCCAACTTCCTGATTGTCACGGAACATTTTAACCTGATGTAAAATGCGATCTACCAGCGTGGTTTTACCGTGGTCAACGTGTGCAATGATCGCTATATTCCTGATTTCGTACATTTTTCCCTTTCGTAAATTGGCGCGCAAAGGTAGCTATTATTGTTGAGAAAAAGGTGAGGAATATTATTTACTCCTTGAAAAATTAAAACAAATGGATGATGGAGTATTTTGATTTATTGGGCATTATGGTATATGGGTATTGTGGTATATGGGGCGAGCGCAGCTCGCCCCTCCCGGTTTCCGGTTTCCGGTTTTCTTTTTTTTCCGAGGTGAAACATCGAATTCATTTTGTGCTACCTTTGCACCGCATTAAAATTGCATATGGACGACTATCACGCGGATATTATCAGGTGTAACTAGTTCTCCAGGGGCCGTATCGGTTGCCTCTGGCGGATTTAAAAAAGGAGGCAACATATGATTACGTATTGGCAAATCGTTAGAAACGGCCTGCTCCCTCTTCAAACGTATATCAAAGGTTCAGTTCTTAATGTTACGTCCCCGACTCATGAAGAGCTCAACACGCTTAGGAACACTTTTAAAATCGATGAGGATTTTTTAAATGACATCATGGACGTCGATGAACGTTCACGCATGGAGGTCGATGAGGGCAAACTCTACCTGATTTACAGAGTCCCTTACTACAACAAGGATAACGGGCTTCCTTATGCCACTATGCCTCTGGGTGTGATGCTGTCAGATGACGTACTTGTCGTTATGGGCTCTCAGCAGAATGATGTGCTTGGCGAAGTTTTTTCAAAAAACATCAAAAAACAGGTTGACTATGAAAACAAGATCGAATTTCTGTTTCATATCATCGATTACTCTACGATCACCTACCTGAAATTTCTGAAACAGATTAACTCCGAAACAAACGCAATCGAGCAGGCCCTCG
>JAQWAJ010000388.1 GCA_028707745.1 Bacteroidales bacterium
AAAGCGTTTGAGTGATGTATGGGTGTCATGGAACCAAATACCCCTTGGTGGATCAGCTATCTGCGCTTTCGCCGGAGGGAAAAGAAAAGCCTGAAACACACAAACAATGCTGCAAATTGAAATGAATCTGTATCTCATTGCTGGTCTGTTTCAGGCCTTTGATACTACATGTTTTCTATCGTTTTCTTAATGATACCGGCAGCTTCCTTGATCTGAGCTTCGGTGATGACCAGTGGCGGGGCAAACCGGATGATATGATCATGAGTTGGTTTAGCCAGCAATCCGTTGTCTTTCAGGGCTAAACAAACATCCCAGGCCGTCTGGTTGCCTTTTGGTTTGATGATCACGGCATTCAGCAATCCTTTTCCACGGATGAGTTCAATGCGGTCGGATTTGATTGTTTTCAATTCAGCGCGGAATATCTTACCCAAACGTTCAGCATTTTCAGCCAGTTTTTCGTCTTTGATGACTCCGAGAGCAGCGATGGCAACTTTTGCGGCAATAGGATTACCCCCGAAAGTCGAACCGTGCTCACCTGGTTTGATGGTCAGCATAATGTCATCGTCAGCAAGCACCGCTGAAATCGGCATGACTCCTCCGGAGAGTGCTTTGCCCAAAATCAAAATGTCTGGTCTGACCTTTTCGTGGTCACATGCCAGAAGCTTACCCGTGCGGGCAATGCCTGTCTGAACTTCATCAGCAATGAAAAGCACATTTTTAGCTTTACATAGGTCGAATGCTTTCTTCAGATACCCTTCGTCCGGAACGAAAACACCTGCTTCTCCCTGAATCGGCTCAACCAGGAATCCGGCAACTGTCGGGTCTTCCAAAGCTTTTTCCAGCGAAGGAATATCATTATAAGGTATCTTGATAAAACCGGGAGTAAATGGGCCGAATCCACCAAAGGATTCTGGATCGTTCGACATCGAAACAATGGTGATCGTACGTCCGTGGAAGTTGCCGTTGCAAACAATGATCTTAGCCTGATTTTCAGCAATTCCTTTTTTTACGTATCCCCATTTACGGCAAAGTTTCAGGGCAGTTTCATCCCCTTCAGCTCCGGAGTTCATCGGAAGTACTTTATCATAACCAAAATATTTGGTTACATATTCTTCGTATTCGCCCAAAGTTGAGTTATAGAAAGCCCTGGAAGTTAAAGTGAGTTTCTGGGCTTGCTGAACGAGCGCGTTAATGATTTTCGGATGGCAGTGACCCTGGTTTACGGCAGAGTAGGCCGATAAAAAATCATAATATCGTTTTCCTTCAACATCCCATACAAAAACGCCTTCACCACGATCCAGAACAACTGGCAGTGGATGGTAATTGTGGGCGCCATACAAATCTTCACGATTAATGTAATCTATCGGTTTCATGATTTTAAGAGTTTGAAATAATTATACAAAGGAATCACTTTTTCTTATTCATTACAAACGACTCTGCCAGAAATGATGCTAAAGCTATGATCATAAAGTAGATCCAAACATTAATTGCAGCAATCTGACTGACCATTTCTTTGGAATTGGTGGTTGATAATGAATTATTATTCACAGAAATATTCCATCCGGCGTTTATAAATCGCTTATGGATAACAGAATCGGCCAGGTATTTCAGATTCGATTCAGCCCGGGTACGATTAAAAGCGATCCGGGCAACTGTGTCATTCCCGGTAATGGCTAGATACTGGCCCGGTAAAGTCAGATTCTGAGTAAATAGAACAGTCTCTGACCCAGTCTGATCATGCTGCACCGGCACCGTTTCGAAACTGCTCTTATTATTTTTTAACCGGATAACAGATTGATCCTGATTGATATTGCGGAAAACAGTTACAGGCTTTTCTGAACCGTTTACCTGATAAAGTTCTGTGGTACGCTTGCTCATGGTTGCAATCCGGTAACAGATAGGTATGAACAGAGGATGGTATATGAAATCGGTCACCTGATCATCCAATGGGAATGCCGACAAAACAAAAGATCCGTTTCCAACCCTGAACTGACTGAGAAGCACATCTCCGGAAAGGGAATTCAGCAAATCGGTACGGTCAGGCGATACCGGGGAGATTCTCCACGATGGTTCAAACCAGGGGAGGCGCAAATGCTTGCCGATGTTGACCACCACCTCTTGTAACCATTCATTCTGAGCAGAACCGGTTTTAGATTCAACTCGGTAGGGGATGAGGTTCTGTAATTCAGGCAAGCCGGAGGTTTTAAGAAAATCGTTGTAGTTGTTGAGATCCCCCGAAAGTTCGGGCAGAAACCATACGGTTCCGCCGCTGAGAAGATAATCCCGGATTCTTGAACTGGTGCGGGTATCTATATTCCTGATTCCCGAAAGAATAACCAGGTTATACTCCTTGAAATCAGACCTTGGAAATCCTTTGACCCCGAATGATTCGAGCTTGAAATTTGGATCATTCCCATAGGCACTTTTCAGATAACGGTTTTCGGCGGCTTCACTGAGTAACAATACCGGAATGTTAGATTCGGTACGGAAACTGAATTGCAATTCGTTATCAAATACCATCGGGAAATCTGATACCTGAACCGATCCGGTTTGCCATCCGCTTGAATGAGTACGAAAACTGAGATTTACTTCAGAGACTGCCCATGGAAGAAGATTCACGGTGGTTTCATTTCTCAGGGTATCGTTGATGACCAGCCTGACCGGAAAGTTGGGATATTCCTGATCTTACCGGTTATTGATCCTGACCGTCAGCTGATTGTTTTGCCCCGCCAATGTCATTGGATTATCGAGCCAGCAGGTATCGATACTGATATTGGCAGCAGTGGTAGGTCTTATCGCAATCGGGAAAACTGAAACAGATGAGTCGTTGGCCATCAGTGATTTAACAAACAGAGACTCCTGAAAATCCGAGATCAGGATAATGGATGTAACCCGGGCCCTTTT
>JAQWAJ010000389.1 GCA_028707745.1 Bacteroidales bacterium
CACTACTATTGATAAAACATTACTCAGCAAGGTCATTGCAAAAGCACTCGAAAAGGGCGGCGATTTTGCCGATGTCTATATCGAAAACCGCGTTTCGCGTGAGATTGTGATGGAGGAATCGAAATTTAGGAGCGGATTGTACGGCATCAGTCAGGGCGCCGGTGTCAGGGTGATCTGTGGAAACAAAACCGGATATGCCTACACCGAGGAGATTACTGAAGAAAAACTGATGAGGGCCGCTGAAGTGGCTTCATTTGTTGCCCTGAACAGCAAGGCGGCCGTGCCGGTAAACCTGTCGGAAACCGCCAGACCCTCCTTCATCACGGTAAAGAAACCGCTGGGAGAGATTGCAGATCAAAAGCGCATCGATATCATGAAACGGGCCGATCAGGCTGCCATGGATTATGATAAACGAATCAAAATGGCGCTGATCAATTATTACGATGAGGTTCGCGGAAGAGTGATTGCCAACAGCGAGGGTGTTTATCTGCAGGATGAACTCCCGATGATGTTCTTCATCGTTCAGACGATGAGCGACGATGGCAAAAACCGGCACCTGTCGCGCGAGCGGTTAAGCAAACACATGGGATTCGAGATGTTTGAACAATATACGCCTGAAATGGTTGCGCAACGTTCAGCACGTGAGGCGATTGCCATGCTTGATGCACAAGAGGCTCCGGCGGGTATGATGGATGTGGTGATGTGCAACGGGTGGGGCGGGGTGCTGGTTCATGAAGCAGTCGGCCATCCCCTTGAAGCTGACAATATCGCCAAAAAGATTGGCGCCTTTACCGGCAAGGTCGGTCAGAAAGTGGCATCTGATGTATTTACCATGGTCGATGATGGTGCGATTCCAAACGCACGGGGCACCCTCAATTTTGATGATGAGGGCACGCCTGCCAAGCGAAATGTTTTAATTGAGAATGGGGTGCTGAAAGGATATATGAACGATATTCTGAGCGCCCGGCAGCTGGGCATGGAACGCACCGGAAACGGCCGGCGCGAATCATTCCGGTACATCCCGATACCCCGGATGACCAATACCTTTATCGAAAAAGGCAGCAGCGAACCGGCAGATATCCTGTCATCCACCAAAAAGGGCATCTATGTCCAGAGTTTGAGTGGCGGCAGTGTGAACCCGGTGACCGGCGTGTTTAACTTCACCTGCCGCGAAGCTTATCTGATCGAAAACGGGAAAAAGACTGCACCCATCAAAGGCGCTACCCTGATTGGCTCCTGCCTGGGAGTAATCTCCGCCATCGATGCCGTCGGTAACGATCTGGATTTTGGCCCCGGAATTTGCGGCAAAGGTCAGAATGCCGAGGTCGATGCAGGTATGCCGACTGTCAGAATTCGTGGAATCAATGTGGGCGGATCAAAAGGTTAATCATAAAGAAAACGATCATGGACTATATAAAACTCACTGAATCATTGGTTTCGAAGGCTAAGAAGCTGGGCGCCGATGCTGCCGAGGTGTTTCTGGAAACCGGCCGGAACCTGACCGTTATGGTACAGGACGGTGAAGTGGAAACCGTTCAGGAGGCATCCACTGCCGGAGTGGGATTTCGGGTTATCGTGGAGGGAAAAATGGGTTTCAGCCACTGTAACAACCTGACTGAATCCGCCCTGGAGGACACCCTGAAACGGGCCATCGAATTTGCCCGGCTGACCACGCCCGATCCGAACAATGTTTTGCCTGAAGATAAAGGCATTACTCCGGTCGAGGGTCTCTACGATCCGGAAATCATTAAAATACCCATGGATAAGAAGATCCAAATGGCCATCGAGCTTGAAACACTGGCCATGAAAGATCCGCGCATCACCAAAAGTTCGGGTGCAGGATACGAAGAAGGTGAGGGTGAGGTATTTATTGCTAATTCCAATGGAATTTCAAAGAATTATAAATCAACCGGTTGTGGGTTCGGGGTTAATGTAGTGGCCGAGAAAGGGGAACAAAAGAATACCGGTGGTGAGTATTGTTCCAGGCGCTGTTTTACTGATCTGAAACCCCTGGAAGAGATTGCAGCTGCAGCCTCCAAAAAAGCGGTCGAACTGCTCGACCCGAAGATGATTCCGACTCAGCGTGCGACGGTGATTTTTGATCCCGAAGTGGCTGATTCCATAATAGGCGGTATCCTGAGTGCCCTTGATGGCGAGAGCGTCAATCAGGGCGCCAGCTTCCTGAAAGACTATCTGGATAAACCGTTTGCTTCGGGGCTACTGACCATCGTGGATGACGGTACCCGGCCAAAAGGAATGGGCAGCGCCCCGTTCGACGGCGAGGGAGTGCCCACTCAGAAAAGGGTATTGGTTGAAAAAGGAGTGCTCAAAGGATTTATATACAATACGACAGTGGCTCACCGGGCCGGAACCCGTAGCACCGGAAATGCTGCACGCGGTGGATTCACCAGCTTGCCCGGCATCGGAACGCATAACGTTTATATCGAAGCAGGCGCCAGCACTCCCGAAGAGATCATCAAAGCAACCGGTAAAGGTCTGCTGCTCAAAGAGGTAACCGGTTACGGGGTGAACCCGGTATCAGGCAACTTCAGCGGCGGAGCCACCGGATTCTGGATCGAAAACGGGGTGTTCAAACATCCCGTTCAGGGCGTCACCATTGCCGGCAATGCGTTCGATATTCTCCAGGCAATCGACATGATGGGCAATGATCTCGACATGAACAGAGGACTGGCTGCTCCGACTTTCCGGGTAAAAGAGATGCAGATCGGCGGGGAATAGGGGGAGGAGTTATCCACAAATTTGCACAAAAATTTTATCCACAAATTCCACAGAAAATTTTATCCACAGATTTTCACAAAAAAAGAATAATTAATTACACAAATTTTTCAGAAGGAGCTGTTTTAATAATCATGATACCAGATTTCCAATCAATTATGCTTCC
>JAQWAJ010000390.1 GCA_028707745.1 Bacteroidales bacterium
AAAAGTCATGGTAGAGGCAACCCGGCTGCTGGTGAAAAGGATGGACGAGGAGGGGATGGATTATCCGTTGCACCTGGGTGTTACGGAAGCCGGCGAAGGGGAAGACGGGCGCATTAAGTCGGCGATCGGGATAGGATCGCTGCTGGTTGACGGGATCGGCGACACCATCAGGGTGTCTCTGACTGAGGACCCCGAATTGGAGATTCCGGTTGCATACGGTATCCTGCAGGCTTCACGGGCACGAATGACCCGTACCGAATATATCAGCTGTCCGGGCTGCGGCCGCACGACTTTCAAACTGCAGGAGGCCGTGAAAAAAGTTAAGGCTGCCACGGCACATCTCACCGGACTGAAAATTGCCGTCATGGGGTGTATCGTCAACGGTCCGGGTGAAATGTCAGATGCCGACTACGGATACGTAGGTGCTGGTCCGGGTAAAGTGCACATTTACAAGGGTAAAGAAGCAGTGCTTAAAAATATTGACGAAGAGATAGCGGTGGAGAGGTTGCTTGAAATTATAAACAAGGATTGCTGCATTCACTAAATAGTTCGCATGCGAGCATAACTAATATTTTGAACCATGTCGATAAAGGTAAGTGGTATTACGAAGCTCTATGGTGAGCAAAAGGCGCTGGACAATGTTTCATTCAAAGTGAACACCGGCGAAGTGGTGGGTTTCATCGGTCCAAACGGGGCCGGTAAATCGACCATGATGAAGATCATCACCGGATATATTCCCCAGACGCAGGGTGATGTTCTGGTCAACGACCTGAATACCCTCGAGCATAGCCTGGAAATCAAAAAGATGATCGGATACCTGCCTGAGAATAATCCGCTGTACGTGGAAATGTACATTAAGGAGTATCTGACGATGGTGGCAAACCTCTATGGGATGAAAGGTCCCGGGGTACAAAAGGTTGTTGACGATATGATCGGGCAGGTCGGACTGGGGCCGGAGCAGCATAAAAAGATCGGAGCCTTGTCGAAGGGATACCGTCAGCGGGTTGGATTGGCTCAGGCGCTGATCCACGACCCATCGGTACTGATTCTCGATGAACCCACTTCAGGACTCGATCCGAACCAGATTATCGAGATCCGTAATTTCATTCATAGCCTGGGCAAGAAAAAAACCGTACTCCTATCCACACACATCATGCAGGAAGTGGAAGCTATTTGCGACCGGGTGGTCATCATCAACCTGGGTAAGATTGTAGCTGACGAAGTTACCTCTGAGCTTCGCAAGAAGGAAAGCAGCCTCGAGAAAATATTCCAGAAGCTGACTATAAAGGAATAATTATACTCGCTACGCTCGTCAATTTGTGAGCCCAAAGCGGAACCATGAACATCCAAGGCCGGCATTTTACTGCTATTTGGTACGATCCTAAAACTGATGGGGTACGCTATATCGATCAGACGAAACTACCGTGGGAGCTGGTCATCCGGGAGATGACAACATTTGCGGATGGCATCCGGGCAATCAGAGATATGGAAGTCAGAGGGGCTCCGCTCATCGGGGTTACGGCGGCACTTGCGATGTATATCGGTGTAAAGGAGGGAGAACAGTCGCCGGCTGAAATGGCAGTTTTATTAAATGCAACCAGGCCTACAGCGGTGAACCTGGCCTATGCGACTGATCAGATGCTACGTATCTGCGGCACTGAAAAACTTTCCGCGGGTCTCGCATCACGATTTCTCCAAAGAGCCCTGGAGCTTCGGGAGGAGGAGATTACACGCTGCCGGATGATCGGAGAGCAAGGGTTATCGTTAATCTCTGAGATTGCTGAACGCAAAGGCGGGGAGCCCGTGAACATTCTTACCCATTGCAATGCCGGATGGCTGGCCACGGTGGATTACGGAACCGCTCTGGCTCCGGTTTACCTGGCGCACGACAGCGGAATTCCGGTTCATGTTTGGGTCGATGAAACCCGCCCGCGCAATCAGGGGGCCAAACTCACTACCTACGAGCTGACTCAGCATGGGGTGCCGAATACGTTGATCGTTGACAACGCCGGGGGGTTACTGATGCAACAGGGGAAGGTGGATCTGGTACTGGTTGGGGCCGATCGGATTACGGCCAACGGTGATGTGGTGAATAAGGTCGGAACCTATCTGAAAGCCCTGGCAGCCTCTGATAATCAGGTGCCGTTTTATGTTGCGGCACCACCTTCCACTTTCGATCAACAGACAGCCACCGGCCGGGATGTGCCGATTGAGGAGAGAAGCAAAAATGAGGTCCTCTTCACGGATGATCATGGCTCCAGCATAGCCCCCGAAGGAACTCCGGTACATAATCCCGGCTTCGATATCACTCCGGCAAGGCTCGTAACCGGGTATCTCGACGGAACTATTCTGGCTTAACCCAGATCAGTTTCCATTCCGTACCATACCAGGTGAACGTATCCCAATAGGTCAGTTTGGTGACCGTATTGTTCATGGCGCTGCTATAAAACGAATAGGTTGTTTTTCCGCTCTCCCCGGCATCGATTTTTCGTCCTGCCGCAATCAGGTCTGGGAAATCGAAATAAAGGGAATCGGTGTAAAGATTCCGGCCAATCTCATAATCATCTTTCGAATAGATCAGACTCCCACCCTTTTGCATCACCCAGATCTCAAATTCTTTGCCCTCAAAAAGAGGTTTTAAAACATTCTCCAGAATCAGCTGGGGAAAGAACAACGCGGTAATGCCTCCCAAAAGTGAACCATTTTTCACAATCGGATAGATGAAAACAGTGGCGTAAAATCCTTCAATGGCCAGAAATTGCTGACTCAGAACGGGTTGTCTGGTTTGAAAGGCTTTGGAGATATGACTTTGCTGGCTGATGTCAGATCCCTGTGTACCATAATAAATGGATGGCTCAATAATTTTCATGATCCCGCCGGGAGTGATGTACGAAAACTCAGC
>JAQWAJ010000391.1 GCA_028707745.1 Bacteroidales bacterium
CTGAATTGCTTTCAGATAATATCCTTGTTGTACATAAATTTTAGCCAGCGTTTCAGTAAGATACTCATCATCTTCCTTTAAGCTGTTGAGTGACACATCCTGATCGTGAACCGGTGCCTGGTCGGGCCTCATGATTTTCGGACGAGGATCTTCAATAAAACGGTCGATAAGCTCATCGGCAGGCGATTTTCTCACTGGCTGGTTTTCGGGTATCGGCTGGTTCGGGAGCGGGTCAGTTGTCATGATCGGATCTGACAGCTCGCGGTTGATCGTACCCTTCACCGGAGGCAAATTCAACCCGGGAGCTCCCGCCTGATCAGTATCCGGATAAGCCGGAAAGTCGAACATCACAAGATCGATATCGTCTAAAGAAAGAGACCGGCCAACCCGTCTCTCCTGAACCGGCTTTTCATTTTCTTCAGGCCGCAACTGGGAAACAGAGGCTTGAGGTTCAACGGGCTGAACTTCATGACTGGTTATGGGGTTCAGCAATTCATACAGTACCTTTCGGTCAACCGCATACGCGGCTGCAATTTTCAGCTGGCGTTTAAACCTGATCGTTTCACCGCACTGCAAACTTTTCAGGTACAACAGCTGGGCAGGTTGACAAAACGGATATGCACGAACGATTTCATCCAAAGCAGCAACCGACGAAGCGTCGATTTTACCAGGATTATAGAGATAATCAGTGAATAGTTCCGTTTCCATTTTACCAGTTGACCACCGACTTGTTGAAAATATCTTCAATCAGTTTCTCCAGGATCAGCGGGATCAACTCTCCCTCCACTTCATCCAGGTCCTTGTCGCTGTTATAGTCTTCAAAAGCCGTGAACTTAGTATCGAAATTGCTCTTGGGGTCCTTCTGATTGGTAAATTTCACCTGGATGGTTACCGTTAAACGGTTTAGCGATGCCTTCTCCGTTTGATCTCCTCCTGTAATAGCCACCGGCCTGGTTTCATAACCGGTGATTTCTCCCTCGAAGCTCAGGTCACCGTTATCACTGACCATATTCAGGCTGGTTTGTGAGATAAACTTATCCTTAAGCTGTTCAGTAAGTTCCTGACTGAGTGGCGTATAAACAATCGGAGCCCGGTTCTGGAAATAGGCTACCGAGATGGTTTTGGTATCTGCAGAAATGGAGGCACCGGTCATGGTATAACTGACCTTACATCCGATCGAGCTGACGAGCAAAGCCAACACCAATAATAGTCTGCTCAGGTTTTTCATTCTTCGATGCCGAATTCTTTGATTTTTCTGTATAACGTACGCTCACTGATGCCAAGTTCCTGGGCAGCCAGTTTACGGTTGCCCTGATGCTTGCGCAACGACTTGTTTATCAGCTCAATTTCTTTATCCTGTAAAGAGAGGGATTCTTCAACGATCTCTTCAGTATCTTCGATCTGTGATTCATCAACACGTTTGGGATGTATTTGCGGTGCAGCAGCCATGGGAGTATCAATCCTGACATTCTGCTCCTCATAAAGCCGATGAATGAGATTTTGTTCTTCGGGTTCCATGCCGGCCGCCTCATCCTTCCTCTCCATGAGGATGTTAACGAGTTTTTTAAGATCGTTTACATCACTTTTCATATCAAACAGGATCTGATAGAGGATCTCCCGCTCCGATTTAAATGAGCGTTCTTCGCCGTCGCGCGGCAACAGTACCGGCAGATTTGAACGATGATCTTCAGGCAGGTATTGTTTCAACCGCTCACCGGTAACCATTCGGTCATGCTCGATAATCGACAGCTGCTCCGTGACATTTTTCAATTGTCTGATATTGCCCGGCCATTTGTAGTTTTCGAGTACCAGCTGGGCTTCCTCATCCAGGCGGAGAACCGGCATCATGTATTTTTCAGCAAAATCCTGTGCGAACTTCCTGAACAGCAGATGAATATCTTCCTTCCGGTTTCGCAATGGTGCTATCTGGATAGGTACCGTATTCAATCGATAGAATAAATCCTCGCGAAACTTCCCTTCAAATACGGCTTTCTGAATATCGACATTGGTGGCTGCAACAAGCCTGATATTGGTCTTTTGTGCTTTTGAGGAGCCTACCCGGATAAATTCGCCGGTTTCGAGAACCCTCAAAAGGCGCACCTGCGTTGAAAGCGGAAGCTCGCCAATCTCATCCAGAAAGATGGTCCCCCCGTTTGCCTCTTCAAAATATCCTTTACGCGCCTCATGAGCTCCGGTAAAAGAACCCTTTTCGTGGCCGAATAGTTCTGAATCAATGGTCCCTTCAGGAATTGCACCGCAGTTGACAGCGCTGTACGGACCATGTTTGCGCGTACTAAACTGGTGTATGATCTGAGGAAAAAACTCCTTACCGGTACCACTCTCACCGATAATCAATACCGACAAATCAGTTGGAGCCACCTGCACTGCCACTTCGATCGCCCGGTGCAGGGCAGGCGAATTGCCAATGATTTCGAATCTCTGCTTAATTTTATTTACTTCCATATCAATGAAATCATATCTAGCTTTATTAAAAAGCCGGGCAAGCCAGTTAATGAATTGTGTAAAGGTACTACTTTCCGCGTTTTTTATAACTTAATGGGCTCAATTACCTTAACGACAAACTCAGCGACATGTTGCAAACCAATGATATATTAGGAATTATTCCTGCCCGGATGGCTTCAACCCGTTTCCCGGGCAAACCCCTGGTACTTATTCAGAATGTTCCGATGGTGATCCGTGTTTACCGGGAAGCCTCCAGGGTTCTTCAGAACGTAGTCATTGCAAGCGGTGATCCGGAAATCGGGGAAGCCGCAGAAAAATATGGTGCCCGTTTTATCCTGACCCAAGGGGATCATATCTCCGGAACCAGCCGCTGCATCGAAGCCATGAATACCTGGGCAAATCAATCAGGAAC
>JAQWAJ010000392.1 GCA_028707745.1 Bacteroidales bacterium
GTCCATGAGCTGAATTTCGCTAGGAGCTGCAATCGGGAAATCGCCTTCATATCTGGCTTTGATGCGGCTGTCAAGGAAGTTTCCCTGGTCATCCAAACGGGCATTGGCCTGAGCAATAATTTGTCCCTCTTCCTCTTCAGCTGTCAGTAAAACCAGTCCTTCCGGGCTCAGATTAACCACTCCGTTTTCAACCTTCCGGTAAGGAGTTTCGATAAATCCGAGTTCGTTAACCTTGGCATATACGCACAATGAAGAGATCAGACCGATGTTTGGTCCTTCAGGGGTTTCAATCGGGCATAAACGGCCATAATGAGTGTAGTGAACGTCACGAACCTCAAAACCGGCACGCTCTCTCGACAAACCGCCCGGTCCGAGTGCAGACATACGACGTTTATGGGTCATTTCAGCCAATGGGTTGGTCTGATCCATAAATTGAGACAAGGCGTTTGTTCCGAAGAAAGAATTGATGACAGACGACAGGGTTTTCGAGTTGATCAGGTCGATCGGGGTAAATACCTCATTGTCCCTGACATTCATTCTTTCCCTGATTGTTCTTGACATACGGGCAAGACCAACACCAAACTGAGCGTATAATTGTTCACCGACGGTACGTACGCGGCGGTTGCTCAAATGGTCGATATCATCAACATCAGCTTTCGAATTGATCAGCTGGATGAGGTATTTGATAATACTGATAATATCCTGTTTGGTAAGTACCTTAACATCCATTCCGATATCGAGGCCGAGTTTTTTGTTGATCCTGTAACGGCCAACATCTCCAAGGTCATAACGCTTTTCGGAGAAGAACAGTTTATCGATCACATCCCTTGCGGTGGCATCATCCGGCGGATCAGCATTCCTGAGCTGGCGATAGATATGGATGACCGCTTCTTTTTCAGAGTTGCAGGGATCTTTTTGCAGTGTATTATAGATAATTGCAAAGTCGGAAAGGTTGGCATCTTCTTTATGAAGAAGGATCGCTTTGGCGCCTGATTCGATGATTGCGTCAACGTGATCATTATCCAGAACGGTCTCCCGGTCGACAATAATCTCATTACGTTCAATCGAAACAACCTCACCGGTATCCTCGTCCACAAAATCCTCGATCCAGGATTTCAGCACGCGAGCGGCCAATTTCCGTCCGATGACTTTTTTCAATGCAGCTTTCGAAACTTTAATTTCGTCGGCGAGATCGAATATTTCAAGAATATCGCGATCACTTTCGAAGCCGATAGCCCGAAGGAGGGTTGTTACCGGCAATTTCTTTTTACGATCGATGTAAGCGTACATGACATTATTGATGTCAGTAGCAAACTCAATCCATGACCCTCTGAAAGGGATTACCCGGGCAGAATACAGTTTACTGCCGTTAGCGTGGGTGCTTTGTCCGAAGAATACGCCAGGAGAACGGTGCAGCTGTGAAACAACAACACGTTCGGCGCCATTCACGACAAAAGTTCCCCTGCGGGTCATGTATGGGACGGTACCCAGGTATACATCCTGGATAACCATATCGAAATCCTCATGCTCAGGGTCAGTACAATAAAGCTTAAGCTTAGCCTTCAGCGGTACGCTATAGGTGAGGCCGCGCTCGATGCACTCTTCGATTGTATATCGTGGAGGGTCGATATAATAGCCCAAAAATTCCAGGACGAAATTATTCCTGGTGTCTGTAATAGGAAAGTTTTCCTGGAAGACCTTATAAAGGCCTTCATTTTTTCTTTGCTCTGGAGTAGTTTCCAGCTGGAAAAACTCGGTAAATGACTTTACCTGTACTTCCAGAAAATCAGGATATTTAAGCTGACTTTTTGTGGAACCAAAATTGATTCGCTGTGTGCTTGTCTGTGCCATCGACCAAAGAAGAATTAATTAAAGCGGGTATTGGAAACAACAGCAAAAAGGCTTAGAATCCCGTGGCACGGGATTCTAAACCTTGAGGATCTAGTATGGAAGAGTCGTACTTACTTAATTTCAACTTCAGCTCCTGCTTCAACAAGTTGTGCTTTCAAAGCTTCTGCTTCTTCCTTCGTTACTTTTTCTTTTACTGCTTTTGGGGCTGCATCAACCAATTCTTTTGCTTCTTTCAGACCCAGACCGGTGAGTTCCTTAACAAGTTTTACAACTGCCAGTTTTGCCCCACCCGGAGCAGTCAAAATAACATCAAATTCAGATTTCTCAGCAACAACCGGGCCATCTTCAGATGCAGCCGGTCCGGCATAAGCAACTGCAGCAGCAGCAGGTTCAATGCCATATTCATTTTTAAGGATACCAGCCAATTCGTTGACGTCCTTAACGGTTAAGTTAACCAGTTCTTCAGCGAGCTTTTTTAAATCAGCCATTTTACTATGATTTTACAAATGGATTCAACAATAAATTATTCTTCTCTTTCAGACAGGGTTTTCACAACACCTGCCAAAATATGTTTACCGGATTGGAGCGATGACATTACGTTGTTCATGGGTGACTGTAATGTGGCGATAACGTCAGCAAGAAGCTCGTTACGGCTCTTAACGGCAATTAAAGTGTCGACCAGGTTTTCACCTACATAAACACATTCCTCAACATAGGCACCTTTGAGTTCCGGCTTTTTATGCTTCTTTCTGAAGCTTTTAATCATTTTTGCCGGTTTGTTACCTGTATCGGTGATCATAATGGACGTAGGTCCGTTAAGTACCGGGTACAATTCCTCATATTGGCCTTCAGCGCGTTCTAATGCTTTTTGAAGGAGGGTGTTCTTTACAACGAGTAATTTAATATCCTCTTTGTAACAAACTCTCCATAAAGCAATCGTTTCACTTGCGTCCAACCCACCAATGTCGGCAATATAGAAATGCTTTGCCTGATTGATTTCATTGGTCAGTTGTTCAACTATGA
>JAQWAJ010000393.1 GCA_028707745.1 Bacteroidales bacterium
GCGGTTATTCATAAATCCGGCTATTCCCCGATGCCAAAGGGTGGGGCAAGGCTGGACACTTGTTCGTTGACGAAAATCAAAATCTGGATCGATAAAGGAGCCCTAAATAACTGATTTCTACCTCATGAAAAAAAGAGCAATAGTTTTTCTGATCGGGTTCCTGTGTTATGGAATATCCCTCGAAGCACAAAGCCTGAATGATCTCCTGACCAATGAGTCCGCCGAGGGTCCGGTGCCCGTGGAAGCCTTGTTTAAAGCTACGCGTGTGATTAACGGGCACTCTGTGAAGCAGCTCCGGAAAGGAGATCTGGACCTGCGGATTTCACACCGTTTCGGGCGCGTAAATTCAGGGGCATACGAGTTTTTCGGACTCGATCAGTCGAATATTCATCTCAGTCTCGAATATGGACTGCTCGATCGCCTGATGGTGGGAGTCGGCCGTGGAACTTTTGAGAAAACAACAGATGCGTTTGCCCGATATAATTTCACCAACCAGCAAACTGGCAAAGGTGCATTTCCATTGACGATCAGTTATCTTTCATCCATCGAATGCATCGGCCTGAAATGGGGCGACACTGAGCGTACCAATTATTTCTCCTCACGTCTCAGTTTTACCCAGCAACTACTGGTTGCCCGCAAATTTTCAAAACTGACCGTTCAGCTCATGCCTACCTTGGTTCACCGCAACCTGGTTGCTACTGAAATCGATCAGAATGATCTCTTTGCCATGGGTGTTGCCGGACGATTTAAACTGGCCAACCGACTGGCGCTGAATGCCGAGTATTATTATGTGGTCAGGCCGGTTCCGCAGAGAACCAGCGAGAAAATGTACAATCCGCTGGCGATCGGATTTGATATTGAAACCGGTGGACATGTGTTCCAAATCATGCTGACCAATTCGCAGGGGATGCGCGAAGGAGGTTTTATTGGCAAAACTTCGGGCTCCTGGCTCAAAGGGGACATCCACCTTGGTTTCAACATTTCAAGGGTTTTCACGTTAGATACAAAAAAGAAGCAATGAAAATCAAAACCCTTTGGCTGATAATGGGTCTGGCTACCACACTGACAGCAACCGCCCAAAACCGGTATTTCACCAAAACCGGTCATATCGAATTCTATTCCCATACAACACTCGAGGATATCAAAGCCGTGAACGATCAGGTTACCAGCTTCGTCGATATTGAAACCGGCGACGTGGTTTTTTCGGTTTTAAACCGTTCATTTCAATTTGCATTGCCCCTGATGCAGGAACATTTTAATGAAAACTACATGGAATCCGAAAAATTCCCTAAATCTTCATTCGAAGGGAAAATTGCCGATCTGAAATCAATAGATCTGACAAAAGACGGTAAGTATCCGGTCAATGTTTCGGGCAAATTAACCATCCATGGCATATCAAAAGAGATCAAGGCTACCGGTTCTGTGACCATTGACCACGACAAGATAACCGGAGAGTCAGTCTTTGCTGTGATTCCTGAAGATTTTGGGATCAAGATACCCGGTGTGGTGAAGGAAAAATTCGCCGAATCGATGAAAGTTACCGTTCAGATGAACTATCAGAAATATATTCCTAAAAAGTAATCTGATGAAAAAGAAATTCTGGCGACTGGCGGTGATCGGTATTGCGTTGGCACTGATTGTAGGTGGTTTTGTGTATTGGTACGGCTTCCTGCGCAAGGAAACTCCCATCGAAAAGATGAAAGCCGATTTTGTGATGACTGCCGATTCCCTATCCAAACTGTTTAATGCAGATGAGAAAACGGCAACAGAAAAATTTAGTGGTAAAATTCTGATCCTGAATGCGGATTTGATCTCGGTGGAAAAAGACGAACGGGGTAATTTTACGCTGACCCTGGTTGATCCGATGACGGGCGTCACCTGTACCATCGACAGCCTTCAGGCAGTTAAACAGAAAGCAGAAATCGATTTACTTACGGAAGGTATGACGGTAACCGTTAAAGGTCGCTGCGACGGTATACTGATGGATGTTAAGATGAGCAAGTGCATGATAGTAGCGAAGGGCTAAGGGCGAAGAGCTGAGGGCAGAGGGCAAAAAACTGCACATAGTATCACAAGCCAAAGGTTTAATGCACTATTTTTGGTAAAAATGCAAAACATGAGGCTCTTATCATTTTTCCTGGGTACTTTATTGATTGTCAGCTTTTCCGTTTCCTGCACCTCGAAAGCCGAAAAGAAAGCCAAGTCGGATTTCCAATACATCGATGGACTGATTTCACGCAACGAGTTATCGACCGCCATGCAGCTGCTCGATTCCATGATGTCACTGAACAAGGATGAATACGGCATTGTCGGAGAAGCCCTTCGCCGGAAAAACAGAATTGCCGTGGATTATCACAAAGAGGCAATTGCCAGCGCTGAAAAGCTCCTGAACGAATCAGAGGCCCGGTTTACTGCACTATCCCGCGATTTTCGGTTGATTCCCGGAGAGGCCGGCACACCAGGTACTTACGAACACAAACGACAAACCGTCGAGTCATCCTGGAATCGCACCTTCCTGAAGATCGGGATCAGCGAAAACGGGAACACCTGGCTGATCTCGCACTACTACGGAAAATCATGGATCGATCATACCAGCCTGAGAATCTATGACCAAAACGATTTTATCCTGACCGATACCATTCCTCTTGGCCATGAGTGGAACCGCAAAGTGGAAGATATGGGCGATCGCTGGGAAACCGTTGAATTTCGCGATGGTTCGGATGCCGGCGCCATCGCTTTTATTGCCGACAATTATCTGAAACCGGTAAAAGCCAGGCTGACCGGCAAATCATTTTATTATATTGTTCTCGAAAGCTATGACAAGGATGCCTTCCGGAAAGGATGGGAATTGGCACAAGTAGATCGGAAG
>JAQWAJ010000394.1 GCA_028707745.1 Bacteroidales bacterium
GGGAATGTCGACCGGTTCGAAATCTCTCTGAATCCATACAACGACGGGCAAAACCTTTTTCAATTTGAAGTTTCGGCGGCCAATGTTCAGGGTGATGCCAAACAATCCTCCGCTTCATCCGAGAGCAACAATTCTTATTATTCAGGAGATGTTTCCTGGAATACGGTATGGTACAGCAAGGTTAACATCACCAGTGACGGATGGGTACTTGAAGTGGAAATCCCGTTTGCTGCGCTTCGCTTCCCAAAACAGGATGTTCAGATCTGGGGCGCAAATTTTCAACGAACGGTCAGGCGATCCCGCGAAATCACCACCTGGAATCCGGTTGACCGGAAATTCGGAGAAGAGAGCCAGGTTGGAGAACTGATCGGTATTCAATCGGTAAAATCTCCCATCCGGCTTGAACTGTATCCGTTTGCAGCCGGATATTACGAGTTTTCTCCGGATGGCAAAGGCTCTTCCTATGCAGCTGGCATGGATTTGAAATATGGTATTAATGACGCCTATACGCTCGATATGACGCTGATCCCGGATTTCGGCCAGCGCAAATCGGATCAGCTGGTACTCAATTTGACTCCATACGAGGTGAAATATCAGGAAAATCGGCAGTTCTTTACGGAGGGAATGGAACTGTTCGACAAATCCGGACTCTTCTATTCCCGTAGGATCGGAAAAACGCCATCGGGATATTATAACGTGAATATCGGAGAGAACGAGGTCATTGAAAAGAATCCTGAAGAAACAAAACTGATTAATGTAACGAAAATATCAGGCCGAAATACACGGAATCTGGGTGTCGGATTTTTAAATGCCATGACAGCAAATACCTATGCTGAAATTTCAGATTCAAAAGGGGGAAAGCGCCTCGTAAAGACTGATCCGTTCACGAATTACAATATGGTGGTCATTGACCAGGTATTCGGCCGGAATTCCTATGTCAACCTGAGCAATACCAATGTGATGACTCCATCGACCACCCGGATGGCGAATGTGACCAACGCCTCGGTGAAATTGCGCGATAAGGATAACCGGTACGGAGTCTCAGGGAGCGTGGCAGTCAGTCTGATATACGATTCACTGAACGGCAAACCGGTTTCAGGTGAGTCGCTGAATTTCGGGTTCGGCAAATACGGAGGTGCTTTTACTGCATCGTATGAAGCCGGACTGATCACTGATACCTACAATCAGAGCGACATGGGTTATCTGAAAACAAATAATATCATGGGGCATGAGATTTCACTGTCGCACCGGTTTCTCGAACCTTTCTGGATACTGAACAGCCTTTCAAACAGTTTGGGCTTCGAATACAACATGATCTACAATCCGTCAAAATACGCTGAGTTTACTATTGACTGGAATACTCATCTGTTGTACCGGAGTTATGCCGATACCCGGATTTCTATCGAACTGACTCCTTTTGAAACGCATGACTGGTATGAGCCCAGGGTAGCGAACCGGTATTTTATCCGGCCCACATCCATGATGATTGAGCTGGGCGGTTCTACGGATTATCGTAAAAAGGTTGCCTTTGACGGGGAATTGGTCTTTTTTGGCAATTCACGGGGAAACCGGTTTACTGAATTTGGGATCAGTCCCCGCCTGAGGCTGAACGATAAATTTAGCTTAACACCGGGGTTCTCTTATTCCATTGATCATGGTGATGAGGGCTTCATGACCAGTCTGGGCAATGATTCACTGGTGTTTGGAGAAAGAAACCTGAAAACGGCGATCTCATCCCTGACTGGCTCCTATGTGTTTAACAATAAATCAGCATTGAGCCTGTCGATGCGCCACTATTGGCGGCAGGTGAATTATCTGCATTATTATCTGCTCGGTGCTGACGGGAATCTGGTGGATTACCCGGGATATCGGGATCATGCGGATCTTGATTTTGAAAGCTACAACATCGATTATAATATCTTCAATATCGATCTCGAGTATTCGTTGAACTTTGCTCCGGGTAGCTATCTGACACTGGTTTGGAAGAACAATATTCTGAAAAGCGACAATATCAAGGCTGCAGAGCCTTTCCTGACCTATTGGGAGAATTTCAGGGGGACGTTATCATCCCCGCAGACCAACTCGTTTTCGCTCAAGATTATCTATTATCTCGATTATAAGCGGGTGCTGCCGGGTAAGAACAGGTAGCCTTTGCCGGAGACCGATTATTCCGTTACTTTTACCGGAGAAATGGTTTAATTATGATCCGCATTCGGGAAATCAGCAAGTCGTTCGGGAACCTTGAAGTACTCAAAGGGATTGATCTGGATGTTGCATCCGGAGAGATCGTGTCGATCGTTGGCCCCAGTGGGGCCGGTAAAACTACGCTGCTTCAGATCATGGGCACCCTCAACAGGCCCGATGCCGGACAAATATGGATCCGTAATACCGAGATCAGCTCGATGGATGACCGAAAACTGGCCACATTCAGAAATCGTGAAATTGGGTTTGTTTTTCAGTTTCATAACCTGCTGCCGGAATTTACCGCTATCGAAAATGTTTGTATCCCGGCTTTTATTTGTAAAACTCCACGGGCCGCTGCCATGAAAAGAGCGGCTGAATTACTGGATTACCTGCGCCTGACTGACCGGATGGAACACAAGCCGGCAGAGCTGTCAGGCGGCGAAAAACAACGTGTAGCAGTTGCACGGGCCCTGATGAACAATCCGGCCGTTATACTGGCTGATGAGCCGTCGGGCAACCTGGATTCTGAAAATCAACGCGACCTTCACCAACTGTTCCTGCGTCTGCGGGATGAATTTCACCAGACCTTTGTGATCGTAACCCACGATACTACGCTGGCTACTTTGTCGGACCGTGTCATTACCATGCGCGACGGCCGGATTGCGGTCAATTGAAAGATGGCTGG
>JAQWAJ010000395.1 GCA_028707745.1 Bacteroidales bacterium
CATGTGCTATTTGAATATTCGGCCGAGAGCTATCGCGCCTCCGACGGATTCTGCAACATGATGGGGAAAAACTGCTGGTTGTATCAACAGATCGATAGTACGGGCTATTCTGATCTGGTGTTCAAGGATCCCTACTGGACCGGCAACGGTAAAACCGAAGTCGGATATTTCCACATGACAGCCGGAACCAAAGGCGCCGTCAGAAAATGGGTCGCTCCTCATGACGGGAAAGTACATCTTGAATCTGTGGTCAGGTTGTATGAGGGCAGTACGGGTGTGCCTCTGGTCGAAATCAGAAAGAACAACAAGCCGATATGGCCTGTAAAACAGGTTGTTGCAGGCAAATCTTTCGCTCCCAATTTCACTCTGACGGTTAAAAAGGGAGATACCATCGAGTTTATCGAGAAAAGCAAAACTCCTGATGCCGATGCAAAAGTTTATTGGGATCCTGCCATAACTTATCTTTGAATTTCGTAACTTGACAACTCTGCTGTGATGAGTTCAGGCGGCAGAATCTGAAAGTTATGAAAAGGTTTTTCTTTCTTGGGATCTTGGCCGGTATGGGTTTAACTTGCTTTTCACAGGGAAGGATCAGCATTCAGTTAGGTAACCTGAGCAAAGTGGTGAACGAAGAGAACGGCGTGGCGCTTTTTTGCCCTGAAGCCCACGTGAGGTTCATTCTCTATGATCAGGAAATCATGAATTTCAAAATTACCAAAGAGATTCCACCTGTCGGTATGCCTGATGCCATTCAGAGAAAAACCGGGGGCAAGCTGAACAAGGTATCTGAAAGCCAGCGGGAAACCATTTATTCGACAGGAAAGTTATGCCTGACCGTTAACAAAATGCCGATCAAACATAGGCTGATGGATGCATTGGGGCAGATGAATGCTGTAGCTGATCCGGGGCATAAAGTGGAGCGGGTGATCTGGGAACCGAAACCGGTTCAGAAAGGAATTACTGCTTTGCCCGGAGCCACTCTCGGCGGATCGGCAATAAATTCCCTCCATGGATTAAGGTCAGGTAAGAATATGAACTAATATATAAAGGTAGTTTCTTTCTACCCGGGTTCATATTGAATGGAGAATGTTTTTATCTTTGTTCATCCCCCACGTCCCCATTGTGTTGTTTAATCCATTAAGGCTTATGAAAAGTAAACTGATTGCTTTTTTGATTCTCGCTTTGGTTTCATGTGATCCGGAGTCTTTTGATGTGAATAATCCCAATGGAGAAAGAGTCCCTCAGGGCACCCTGGTGGTTGATTTTCCGATTTCACACAATTGGTTGCCTTCCAATAAAATCATCCGTACCGAACTGCATGTAGCCAGCAATCTGACTGAACTGGCCCGGGGAAATTTCATACAGTCGGCCAACCTCTTCAACACTCAGGAGTACTATACATTTCTCCTTCCTCCGGGAAATTATAATATCGAAGCTGCTGTTGCCTGCCTATGCGAAGGGGACAGCTGTTCGGCGGGTGGGTTTCCGGGTAACAAATGGGGTGAAAAACACGCGACTTATCCTTGTACGATCACTGATAATGCAACCACGAAGTTAACCATTCAATTTTTAAAATAGTGATGAGGTATCTGATTGCATTGGCATTGATTTTTTTGTTGTTGTCCTGTGAAACGGAAATTGAGGTGACCAACGATCTGGGATCGGTTCCCATCGTTTATTGCATTCTGAATCAGGATGAAACCCTGCAAAGCGTCAGGCTGACCAGATCTTATCTGATGCGTAACGGGCAAGTGCTGCCAGGATCATCCGACAGTCTGAACGTACCCGGAAAAGTCAATCTGTCGATTGAAAGAGTGGAAAACAGCCAGGTAACCGAAACCAACATCCTGAAACCTGTTGCTGTTCAAAAGGATCTGGGGGTTTTCCCAAGCGATAAACTTCTGATTTATCAGGCACAGTTCCGGGTACTCGAGAACACTTCATACCGGTTGATTATGGAGATCAAAGACTGGGATTATGTGAGTTATTCATCCATGGTCACGGTAGGGGATTTCGATCTGGTGGATCCGGCCTATCCCGAGGGCCGGAAGATCCATGTTCTGGAAGACCATAACCCACAGATTCACTGGACAAAAAGTCAGGATGCTGCTGTTTATCAGATCGGATTTAAAATTCATTATCTGGAAATGCAGAATGATACCACCCTGGTGAAATCGGTATCGATACCTTTTCTAACCGCCTTCTACCGGGATGATCCCGGAGGATTTTATACCTATTCGGTGAACAGTAACAAATTCTATATCCAGATGGCGGAATCTTTACCCGCCGACAGTACGTTACTGCGGCAATTCCTGAGCGCCGATGTATATGTGATGGCTGGCAATGAATCTCTTGGGTTTTATCTAAATGCGCAAGAGAGGCTGGATCCGTTTATGATGACGGACTATAAAAACATCCTTAACGGACAGGGGGTGTTCGGATCGTATAAAACCAAAATAAACAAAGGTTTTTTGTTTGATGATCAAACGCTGGATTCCCTGGCTTATGGCAGTTTTTCAAAACAATTGAATTTTCTGGACAGTGACGGGCACCGCAATAACTAAACGATCATGGGTAGCTATCCTGCTGCTGGTCACCCTGGGATCCTGTGAGAAGGATACCAAGGACACTGGTCCGGTAGTCTCCGATTTTAAAGCAAATCCGGCAACGGGACTGACCACTACCCGGTTCATCTTTGATGCTACTGAATCATTGATGAATGCCACGGATGAGGATCCGGTTCTGGTTCGCTACGACTGGCAGAGCGATGGGATCTGGGATCAGGATTATACGACCAATAAGGTGATCCAACACCGGTTTCTGAAACCGGGCAGCTACCGGATTACCATGGAAGCC
>JAQWAJ010000021.1 GCA_028707745.1 Bacteroidales bacterium
AGACGATTGGTCACCCCCGGGAAGGAATTTTGTTCCTGAATCAGGGTAGGGATATGTTTTCTGGTGGCCACACGCAGTACCGGGCCGCTGGCAAATCCACCGGTTCCGATAACCAGATCGGGATTAAACTTCCGGATTACCCGGCTGGCTTTCAGCATACTGGCTACCAGACGGAAGGGAAACAGCAGGTTACGGGCAGATAGCCCCCTGTGAAAAGCCGATACCGGTAATCCGACGATTTTATATCCGGCGCGCGGAACTTTTTCCATCTCCATTTTTCCGTTAGCCCCGACAAACAGGATATCTGCCGAAGGCACCATGGCCCTGATTTCATTGGCAATTGCCACAGCCGGGAAAATATGCCCGCCCGTGCCGCCTCCGCTCAGGATGATTCTGTATGGTCTATTCTTTTTCACCTTCTGCCTCCTCATTTACAGCTCTGCTGATTCCCAGTATGATCCCTATTGAAAGGGCGGTAAAAAGTATTGACGTCCCTCCCCGGCTGACCCAGGGTAGCGGCTGACCGGTGACCGGCAGCAGCCCTGACGAAACCCCCATGTTTACCATCGCCTGTATCACCAGGCCCGTCACCAATCCGATAACCAGAAACGCAGGAAAACTCCGGTCACATTTTCTGACTATCACTCCGGCGCGGTACATCAGAATCAGGTATATGAACACGAGGGGAAGCGCTCCGAACAGGAACCCGTACTCCTCGATGACAATCGCATAAATAAAATCCGAATAAGCCTGGGGAAGTGAGCGCCGCTGGGTGCTGTGACCGGCAAATTTTCCGAACATCCCACCATTGGCAATGGCAATCTTTGCTTTGTCTGACTGGAACACCTCTTCCTGATTGGCATCCTTTGAAAAATGCTGTTCCATCCGTTTTTGCCAGGTTTGATCACGAACAGTGGCTCCGGTCGCTTTCCCAAGCATAATGACGACCAACACCAGCACAACACCGGCACCGGCAAGGCTCAACAGATATTTGATCTTTGTGCGGCCGACGAACAAAAGCACCATACAGGTGACAAACAGAATGGCAGCCGTCGAAAAGTTCTCCGGGAGAATTAATACACATACACCACCAATGACTCCGACTACAGGTAAAAATCCTTTCTTAAAATCCTGTATTTCAGTCTGATTCCGACTCAGGAACCTGGCCACAAAAATGATCAGCGCGATCTTGGCAAAGTCGGAACTCTGAAAAGTAATTCCGGTACCGGGGATCCTTACCGAACGGGTAGCTTCATTCAGGTGCACTCCGAAAAGCAAAGTGTAAACCAGGAGCACAACAGAGATTACCAGTAATAAATTGGCGAAGGTGCTGTAATGCTTATAGGGAATCTTGTGTACAAAATAGATGATCATCCATCCTACAGCCAAAAAGCCCACGTGTCTGACGATATGCATGGAAGCATTTCCACCGTCTTTGAAGGCCAGTGCAGCTACAGAGCTGGCCACGGCTATGCCCGAATAGACAGTCAGGAATACCATGAGTACCCAGATTACACGATCGCCTTTAAATGCCTGTAGAAAATTGCGCATATCCTATTGATTAATCAGAGGTTACGGACAGCATTCTTAAATTGCCGGCCGCGGTCTTCATAGTTTTCAAACAGGTCAAAACTTGCGCAGCAGGGTGAAAGCAGAACGATATCCCCTTCGGTAGCCAGGTAATAGGCTGTCCTGACTGCTTCCTCCATGCTGGTGGTGTCAACTACGATATCGATGAGATCGTCAAACGATTCGTGGATTTTGGTGTTATCCTTACCCAGGCATACGATTGACTTGACCTTTTCGCGGACGAGCGGGTGCAATACCGAATAATCGTTGCCTTTATCCGTTCCGCCCAAAATCCACACAACCTTCGATTTCATAGATTCCAATGCATACCACGTGGAATTCACGTTGGTAGCCTTCGAATCATTGATAAACTCAATGCCGTGCACTTTGATGACTGATTCAAGGCGATGTTCCACGCCCTGAAAGTCGGTCAGGCATTCGCGAATGGAGTCTTTGCGGATGTCAAGCACACGCGATGCAATTCCTGAAGCCATGGAATTGTAGGCGTTATGCTTGCCCTGCATCGATAAATCAAATAGTGACATATTGAAAGGATTATTATGAATGACAATGTTTACTTCATCGTTCTCAACCCAGGCGCCCGGGTTGTACACCTGATCGAATCCAAAAGGCAGCAGTTGTGCGGGAATCTGCCGTTTGGCCATCTCTTCACGGATAACCGGGTCATCCCCGCAAAAAATGAAAGAATCCTCAGGTCTCAGGTTCCGGGTGATCCGGAATTTACTATCGACGTAATTCTGAAATTGATACTCGTAGCGGTCGAGATGATCGGGGGTAATATTCATCAGGATAGCGATATCCGCCCTGAAATCATACATCCCGTCGAGCTGGAAGCTCGATACCTCCAGCACGTAATAATCAAAATCCTGCTCAGCCACCTGCCGTGCGTAACTTTGACCGATATTACCGGCCAGTCCGACATTCAGTCCGGCTTTCTGAAGAATATGGTAGGTCAGCAGGGTGGTAGTGGTTTTACCGTTGCTGCCGGTAATGCAGATGTGTTTGGCCCGTGAATATCTGAATCCGAATTCCAGTTCCGATATAACCGGGATACCCTTTTCATGCAACAGCTTGATCATCGGAGCCTTTTCGGGAATTCCCGGGCTCTTGATCACCGTTTGAGCTTCCAGAATCCGCGATTCGGAATGTCCGCCCTCTTCAAAGTCGAAACCCATATCCAGTAAAGCCTGCCTGTAAGCGGGCTTAATCTTTCCGGCATCAGAAACCAGAACAGAAAAACCCTGTTTCCGCGCAAGGATTGCTGATCCCACTCCGCTTTCTCCAGCTCCCAGTATGACGATCTTTTCGGCCACTCCTATCTGATTTTTAAGGTAACTATGGTGATTACAGCCAGAAGAATACCGACAATCAGGAACCTGACCACAATTTTAGGTTCCGCAATGTTTTTCTTCTGGTAATGATGATGCAGCGGGGCCATCAGAAAAATCCTCCGTCCCTCGCCATAGCGCTTGCGCGTATATTTGAACCAACCCACCTGCATCATAACGGTCAGGTTTTCAACGATGAAAACGCCGCACAAAATGGGTATGAAAAATTCTTTCCTGATCATGATGGCAAATACGGCAATGATGCCGCCCAGCGCCAGGCTCCCCGTATCGCCCATGAAAACCTGTGCCGGATAGGTATTGTACCACATAAATCCTACCGTGGCCCCGATAAACGCCGATACAAACACGGTAAGCTCCCCGGAATAGGGGATATACATGATATTCAGATAGTCAGCGAATTCATAATGGCACGACAGATAGGCCAGAATACCGAGCGTGGCCCCGATAATTGCCGAGGACCCGGTGGCCAAACCATCCAGCCCGTCGGTTAAATTGGCCCCGTTACTGATGAAAATAACCAGCAGTATAACGATGATCGCAAAAACCAGCCAGGTCCAGCGGGCGCTGTTACCTCCCATCCAACCAACCAGCCACTCGTAATTAAATTCGTTGTTTTTAACAAAAGGGATTGTGGTCGTAGTACCGCGCGATTCAGTGTATATATATGTCATCCCATTGTGAAGATTGATGTCCTTCGCGCTTAAAACACTATCCTTCACCGTGATATCTGATGATTTAACCAGAATTTTTTCGCCCACCATAACATTTTCATTATTATACAGGGTGAGTGCGATAATCAGACCGAGAATCACCTGACCGATGATTTTGAACTTGGCGGCCAATCCTCCTTTATCTTTTTTAAATACTTTGATATAATCATCGAGAAAACCGATCAGCCCAAGCCAAACAGTGGTCAGGATCATCAGGATGATATAAATATTATTAAGGTTGGCAAACAGCAGTGTTGGGATCAGTATGGCAGCCAGGATAATAATACCACCCATCGTTGGCGTGCCTGACTTTTGTATTTGCCCCTCCAGCCCCAAATCCCTGACCAGCTCGCCCACCTGTTTAGCCCTCAGGTAATCGATAATTCTCCTTCCGAACACCATTGAAATCAATAATGCCGTAATCAAAGCCATACCCGAACGGAATGAGATGTAATGAAGCAGTCCCGCTCCGGGGATGTCCAATTTATTAAGCCAATTACCGAGTTCGTAAAGCATTGATTTTCGGTTATAGGTTTTCGGTCTTCAGGTTTCTTAATTCTTCACGGTCATCAAAATGGTGTTTTACCCCATTGATTTCCTGATAGGTTTCATGTCCCTTGCCAGCCACCAGCACGATATCTCCTTTTTGTGCCATAGCCACAGCCGTTTTAATCGCTTCATGACGGTTGGTGATGCTCAGAACCTTGCGGACAGCTCCTGCGGGGATCCCTTTTTTCACTTCATCCATGATGAATTCCGGATCCTCGGTACGCGGATTATCAGAGGTAATGATCACCTGATCGCTTAACCGGCAGGCAACCTCTGCCATCAGCGGCCGTTTCCCACGGTCACGGTCACCACCGGCCCCAAAAACGGTGATGATCCTGCTGGCTGATTTCTTAAGCTCAACCAGCGTGCTCAGTACATTTTCCAGTGCATCCGGAGTATGGGCATAATCCACTATCCCGATCCGGTCATTACCAAGCAGCACGGTTTCAAGCCTGCCCTCGACCGGTTGAAGCAGGCTCAGCTGAGTCAGTACACCAACCTCATCCTGGCCAAGCAGTCGGGCAGCAGCATATACAGCAAGTAAATTGGATACATTATAGCGGCCGATAAAGTTCAGCCAAACCTCTTTGGTGTCAAATGAAACCTGCATCCCGTCGAGGTGCTCCTCCATCAACCGTCCTTCGAAATCTGCGGCGCCTCTGGTAGCATAGGTGTACCGGTTAGCCGGGCAGTTCTGAAGCATCACCAAACCATTCTTGTCTTCGGCATTCGTTAAACCAAAGGCATTGGGGTCAAGCTGGTCGAAAAATGATTTTTTAGCTTTCAGATACGCTTGAAAATCATGGTGATAATCCAGATGATCCCGGGTGAGGTTGGTGAAAATGCCCCCGGCAAATCTGACCCCTTCAACCCGGTGTTGGTCCATCGCGTGTGATGAAACTTCTACAAAGGCATACTGACAACCGGCTTTAACCATGTCAGCCAGATGCCGCTGGAACGTAATCGCATCGGGAGTAGTATGGGTGGCATCGGTTGAACCGAGGTGAACCCGTACCCTGATAGTCGAGATTAATCCCGATGGATATCCGAGGTTTTCGAATAAAGTATAGAGTAATGTGGCAATGGTAGTTTTTCCGTTGGTGCCGGTAACACCCACAACCTGAAGCGACTCTGACGGAAAATCATAAAATGCCGATGCCATGGGTCCGATGGCTTGTCCTGAATTTTCAACCCTGATGATTACCGATTTATCCAGATCAATATCAGGAGCCTGTTCACACAGAATGGCGGCAGCTCCTTGCTCGATTGCCTGTTTTATATAATGGTGCCCATCGTGATGGGTGCCTTTGATGGCAGCAAACAGCATCCCCGGCACCACTTCCCTGGAATTCAGGGTGAGCCCGCTAATCAGGATCCCGGGATCTCCGGAGAGTTCCGTTATATTAATATGGCCGATGAGATCGCTTAACTTTTTCATAGTGCAGTCAATTGAAATTCTATCACCCCTGTCGAATCGCGGTAACTTCCCGGCCGTGGGCTCTGCGAAACGATTCTCCCCGATCCTTTTACTTTCACTTTATAACCCATATTCTCAAGAACCGGCAGCACATCTTTCAATCCCATCCCGATAAAATCCGGCAATACGGAGTCTTTTGGATTTATCGGCTGTGCCTGCAACAGGTCTCCTTTACGGATGATCTGGGCCCACGGGGCAGCCGATTTCGCACCCAGTAGAGGAATGTTCAGGTTGCTCAGCACTCTGTTGGTCTTTTCAAGATTACCCGGAGAAACTACCGGCACTCTTTCGATCGTAGTGTCTTCGGATGCAGTAAGGTTTTTCTGCAAACTCAGGTTGGTGGCATACACCTTGTCGGCTATCGCTCTGAAAACGGTACCTGACACTGTGCCTCCATAATAAGAAGTACCTCTCGGCCGGGAAACCACGCAAATGCAACTGTATGCAGGATGATCTGCCGGAAAATATCCGACAAAAGAAGCACGGTAATCTTTTCTGCCACCCACCTTATAACCCTCAGCATTGTTAGCGATTACGGCAGTTCCGGTCTTTCCGGCAAAAGTATAGAGATCCGTCTTGAGCCCTTTGGCAGTGCCATCGGTTACCACACCCTCAAGCATGCTTCTAACAATTCTCAAAGTTTCACGTGAGCATATCGAGGATTTCATCACGTCGGTCTTGTATGTTTTCACGATCTGACTGTGCGACTTGAGGTATTTAACCAGCCGGGGTCTCACCATGCACCCGTCGTTCGCAATGGCATTGTAAAAGTTCAGGATCTGAAGGGGTGTCAGTTCAACTTCATAACCGAAACCCATCCAGGCAGGAGTGGCAACCGACCAGGTAGAGCTTTTCGGATTTTTGATCCTGGGATCCTGGCCGCCTTCGATCTCCAGGTTCAGCGGTTTGTTGATCCCCATGGCATAGATGCGTTCCAGAAAATGCTCAGGGTTTGTACAATAGAATTTGTCAATAATGCGGGCCATTCCGATGTTCGAGGAGTGTTCAATAATCTCTTGCACGGTAATGGTTCCAAAACCTCCCGTGTGTGAATCGGTGATTGGTTGCCCGTGTAAGGTGAATTTCCCTCCGTAAGTCTCATATAAATCAGTGGGTTTCACGTATCCGTCCTCGAGTGCAGCCATGATGGCCGGCACCTTAAAAGTCGATCCCGGCTCTAGGCATTCATTGATTGCGTAATTCTTGATTTCATAATAGTTCCCGTCGTCAGCCAAGCCGAGATTAGCCATAGCCAGGATCTCGCCGGTTTTCACTTCCATCAAAATCGTGCAACCATACTCGGCCATGTTGTCAACCATGCATTGATACAGAGCTGACTCGGCAACATCCTGATAATTGACATCAATGGTCGTGACTATATCGAGCCCGTCGACGGGTTCAATTTCATTGTCAACATTGAGTGGCATCCAGGTTCCGCCGCCAACCCGTTGTTCCAGCCGTCTCCCGTCGGTACCCTTCAGAAAATAATCGAAAGAGCCTTCGATTCCTACCACTGTTTCGCCATCGCTGACATAGCCGATCGTTCTGCTGGCCAGCAATTTGTAAGGCTTTTCGCGTTTACTGACCAGACTGAGTATCAGCCCACCCTTGTATTGCCCCAGGTTGAACAGTGGCAAGGTTCTCACCGCACGGGCCTCATCGAAGGATGCATCTTTGTGCAGTAAGACAAATTGCTTCCGTTCGCTGCGGGCTTTTCTGATCATCTGGTCGTACTGGGCAGCCGTTTTATCAGGAACCATCCTGTTTAAACCGGCGGTCAGTTCAGGCAGATACCTGTCGAGAAGAGTCTGGTCCGTGCCTGAACTATTCGGGTCCATGGCAACATCGTAGCGGGGAAGTGAGCTGGCGAGAGCAGTTTCATCACGTGCCAGGATATTCCCGCGGCTGGATGGAATGATCCGGTGGGTTTCGCTGACAGATTCGGCTTCAGCCCGCAGTGCTTCGCCACCGGTGAGCTGGATGCGCAGAACCTGTGCCAGGATGGCAACGGCAACCAGGAAGGTAACCAGGTAAACCACTCCCAGGCGCGACAGTATGGCTTTCTTTATTTCTACCGGGTTACTCATCCATGACAATTTTATATGGAGGGGTTTTCGCTTCCTGCAAAGGCAACTCCAGATCGATGATCATTTGCTTGACTTCGGATTGTTTGCTCAGTTCCTGAAGATCGAAAGCCGTTGAAACAGCTTCAGCGCGCATCTCACGGATATCCTTCTCCAAAGTCATAATCTGCCGCATGACGTTTTCGCCTCTGTATTGGTTGAAAATGTATAAAAGGATGGCCGCGGCTACAAACAACAGAAATGGTATCTGCCGGAGAACCACGTCCCTTTCAAGATATTTTCCGCCAAGCAGATCCTTCAGGGAGAATTTTGACGACTCCCTGATCTCCTGTTTGGTGGAGATGAATTCTTTGTTCTCTATTTTCTTCCTTTTAAACATGTGCCTGAAATTCTGTCCTTTCGGCTATTCTCAAACGTGCACTGCGCGCACGGCTGTTACGTTCATTTTCTTCTTCATCCGGTACGATCACTTTCCGGTTGATCGCCCGGTAAGGAATCATGGTATTTCCTTTCAAATCGGTTTCGATGGTCCCCGCGTCATTACCGCCCTTGATGTAATTCTTAACCAGACGGTCCTCGAGTGAATGGTAGCTGATAACGACCAGACGGCCACCCGGTTTCAAAACGGCGGCAGTTTGCTCCAGCATATCATGCAGGCTCTCGATTTCATGGTTTACGGCAATCCTTAGAGCCTGAAAAACCTGGGCCAGCATCTTGTTTTCACGGTTTCCCGGAAAGAGCGGACGCAGTATCGCAGCCAGAGAGAAAGTCGTCAGAATCGGTGTATGATCGCGGGTCTCAACAATTTTTCGGGCAATCCGGTGTGCCTGGTCCACTTCCCCATACTCCCTGAAAATCCTTTTGAGTTCCTGTTCGTCAGATTGCTGAAGAATATCGGCAGCCGACGGTTTCAGTCCCGGGCTCATCCGCATATCGAGATTTGCATCGTACCTGAAGGAGAAACCTCTTTCGGGATTATCCAGATGCTCTGACGATACGCCCAGATCGGCCAGAATACCATCGACCTGGTCATGACCGATATAACGAAGAAAATTTGCAAAGAACCTGAAGTTGTGCTGAATAAATTCGAACCGGTCATCAGAGATAAGCCTGTCCTTCATCGCAGGATCCTGATCAAAGGCGATCAACTTGCCGTCCCTGAGATGTCTCAGAATTTCCCGGGAATGACCACCCCCTCCGTAGGTGAGGTCAACATAAACGCCATCAGGCCTGATAGCCAATCCTGATACGCTCTCCGACAGTAGTACAGGTATATGATAATCAATCGTCATCACTCTCCATCATCCCACGTAAAATTCCCCATAACCTCTTCAGCAAGGGACATACGCTCTTCAGCATTCAACTCAGTACCAAGATATTGAGCTTTCGACATCAGTTCAATGCGGTCACCCTGACCAGCCAGAACCACATCGCCACCTTCTCCGGGGATGAGCTTCAGTTCGTCGAGGAATCGCTTGGGTAATAAGATACGGCCTGAAGAATCAAATTCAAGCTCGACAATGTCCCTGAAAAACTCCCGCCTGAATATAACGTGTCTTGAATTGTAGGGATTCAGCTTTTTTGTCGTCTTATCTACCAATTGCTTCCATACATTCTCGGGATAAAGCACCAGGCTTTTGTCAAAAATGCTCAGCTTGCCTATAAAAACCTCAGCTACCTCCTCTGGCATCTGCTTTTTAAGCTTCGCCGGAAACAGGATGCGGCCTTTGGAATCCACCTTGCAATAATGATCACCTATGAACCGAGACATATTTTCTATCGATTTTGCGTAAAAATATACACATCTTCCCACTTATCCCCAATTTCTCCCCCAAAATTTACCTCATGTTGATAACTTTTGGCGCAGGCAAATCCTCTCGTCCTTCTGTTGACGATGCAATGGCGTTAATTTGTACCTTTAGGTCATTCTAAAGTTCCGACTAGCTATGCCAGACCATTCCACAGACAATAGAATTCAACTGATTGATATTGAGAAGCTTTTTGCATCTAAAGATGAGAAGTTGCTGAAGCGGATCCCGAAGTTTGTAATCCGCTATCTGAAGAAAATTCTACATCAGGAGGAGCTCAACGAATTTCTGAAACAGAATGAAGGGTTAGCGGGAATTGAGTTTTTGTCCAATTGCATCGATTTCATGGGTCTCAAATACAAACTCATTGGCTTAGAAAACGTTCCAAAAGAGAGCCGGTTGATTTTCGTATCCAACCACCCGCTTGGAGGGGCTGACGGGCTGTGCCTGATGAAGGCCATTCACGAAAACCTGCAGGCTAACCCGAAGAGTCTCTCCAACGACTTGTTAATGAATGTGAAGCCCCTTCGTTGTTTCATGATTGGGGTGAATAAACATGGTGGCAATTCAAAGGAGAGTGTGGCCGAGATGCAGCGGAGTTTTGAGGGCAACGATCCGGTTGTCATTTTTGCGGCCGGCCTGGTCAGTCGCCGGCGCTGTTTTAAAATTGAAGACCCAGTCTGGAAGAGCACATTCGTAAAAAAAGCATTCCTGCATGAACGGGATGTCATCCCGGTTTTCATCAGTGGCCGGGTTTCGGGATTCTTTTACCGGCTGGCAAATCTCCGCAAATTTCTGAGAATCAGAAACAATATCGAAATGCTTTATTTGCCCAACGAAATGTTCAAACAGAGAGGCCTGACATTGACCATTAAATTCGGAAAACCAATACCCTGGAAATCATTTGATTCCAGTAAAAGTCCCGAAGAATGGGCTGCCAGTGTTAAAAAACAAGTTTACGAGATGGGTCGTACTCTTTGATTGATTACTTTTAGCAATCAGAATTTCAATTCTCATGAAACCGATCGCACGCCGCGTCAGCAGGCAAAAACTCCTGGAAGAATTAACTCCTGACAGATTTCTGCGTGAAACCAATTATTGTCATAATCAGATCTATACGTTCACGGCTCACGATTGCCCGAACCTGATGCAGGAGATCGGCCGTCTGCGCGAAATTTCATTCAGGGAGGCCGGAGGTGGAATTGGCGAACCGGTTGACATCGATCATTATGACATTTCGGATCGTCCCTATTACCAATTGATCGTCTGGGATCCGAAAGAAGAGGAGATTCTGGGAGGTTACCGGTATTTCGTTTGTAACGAAATCGACACCGCCGAAAAAGCCAGAGAATATCTGGCGACCACTCATCTGTTCGAGTTTACCCCCAAATTCATCCGGGAATATATGCCCAAGACGATTGAGCTGGGCAGGTCGTTCGTTCAGCCGCTATACCAGTCGACCCGTCTGTTGCGCAAAGGGATGTTTGCTCTCGACAACCTGTGGGATGGATTGGGTGCCTTGTGTCTCCTGTATGATCAATCGTTGTATTTCTTTGGGAAAGTAACCATGTACACCGATTATAACCCGTACGGCAGAAACCTCATACTCAGCTTTCTCGAGAAATATTTCCCCGACCATGAGCAACTTGTTTATCCGCTTACTCCGCTCATGAAAAAGGAAGATCTGATTGAAACCGGTAAGATATTCAACAGTGGAAGCTATGATGATGATTATAAAATCCTGTCAAAGGAGATCCGGTCGATGGGCCTGCGGATCCCTCCGCTGATCAACTCCTACATGAGTTTATCCCCGACTATGAAAACCTTCGGAACATCGATCAATGACGAGTTTGGGATGACTGAAGAAACCGGTATCCTGATCACGATCTCGGATATTTACGAAGAAAAAACTCACCGGCACTTCGTTTCCTATATCCGCGACATGCTTCGGGTAAGGCCGTTCAACCTTCGCCAGATTCGCATCCGTTATCCGCAGATGTTCATGGAAGGCATCAGACAAGCCCGAAAGCTGAAAAAAGGCCAGTAACCCTACGCTCTTCGCTCTTCGCCCTTCGCCCTACGCTCTTCGCCCTCTGCCCTTTGCCCTTCGCCCTTTGCCCTCTGCCCTTTGCCCTCTGCCCTTTGCCCTTCGCCCTACGCTTTTAGTAACTGCGCTGGTTCTTCCCTTCGAAATAGTTTATAAACGATTGATTGGCAACCTTGTTTCCACCCGGTGTAGGATAATCTC
>JAQWAJ010000396.1 GCA_028707745.1 Bacteroidales bacterium
ATTGATGTCCAGATGGACATCAATCTCGCCACCGTAAGGAATGATTTTAACCTCCGCTTTGATGTTGTGGGGCACAAAGTCAGTATAATACTCATTATCCAGAATGACGATGTCGGAATAACGAAAGCTCAGGTTAAAGCACCACTTGAAATAGCGCTTTAATAAATAATGGAACTGCGGACGTAGCCATTCCACTCCTCCTACATTGGAAACAACCCGGGTGCGCTTGAAAATCCTCAGGAGCCCCACTAGCGGAATGCCCTGGATCCCGAGTAGCAGAACGGTGTCCACCTTGAACCAGCAGAATAGTATGGACCAGAAATCATAAAAGATCCCCTGAAACCCCGATGCTTTAAGTCTTAATTGTTTAACCTTTATCCCATCATGAAGGGGACCACTTACCGTGGCATCTGAATCGTTAAATATCAGGTAGTCAAAATCTTCCGACTTCCGCTCGGCCAGATAGCGCACCAGAACCTCAAACCCTCCATAATTGGAATAGAGCCCCTGCGTACCGATCACAGCAACAGTTTTCCTATGCATCAAAAATGAGTGTAATAATGTTTGTCGAGGTACTCGCCTAACGCGATTCTCCAGTCACGCATCATATTGATATTCCTCATCTTAAGCTTCTGATTAATCAAGCGTTCCGAAGCCGGGCGAGGTGCAAAATATTCCTCTTTAAAATAGCTCGACGACACCGGATTAATGTGTACTTTTTCCCCAAGCTTCAGAATCCGAACCAGTTCAGTGGCAACCTCCAGCCGGCTGGTAGAACCTTCACAGGCCATGTTGTAGAGGCCCCAGTATTCCTTCTCAAGCAGGGCCCTCACATTAATAGCAAAGTCGTGCGTAAACGTTGGTGTTCCGTCCTTGTCATCCACAATATACAGTTCCTTTTGTCCGGATTCGATTTGTTTCATGAGTTTACCGATGAACTTCTTGTCCTTGCCCGGGCCTCCGCCCATCATCCATCCGGCCCGGCATATCAGATAGCGATCGGCATTTTCAATCACAAACCGTTCGCCTGCATATTTTGATCGTGCATACACGCCAATGGGATTGGGCTGATCCCAGTCGTCATACTCATATTTGAGCCCGTCAAAAATTCCGGCAGTGCTGATATATAACAAAGGGATATTCAATTCGTTGGCTATTGACACCGCATTTTCAACTGATAAGGTATTCGTGCGATAGGTCTCCACCTCATTCTTTTCGCAAAATTCAAGATCAGTATAGGCGCCGAGATGGAAAAGATAATCCGGTTTATAGTCCAGAACATCCTTCCTGTATATTTCGGGATCCCTGAAATCGAGATACTGCAGCCACGCAGCATTCAGATCGATATCGGTACATCTGAGCTCATAATGATCCTTAAACTGCGCATAAAACGCTTCTCCCAGCATCCCGCCGCATCCGGCGATGTATATTTTTTTCATTTCAATATTTGATATAGTCCTTTTTCGTGACGCGTAACAAGAAACGCGAGACTAGTCAATTGTTTGATGTGACGAGTTTCGCGTCTCGCATCACGTTTAATATTCTCGCCGGCACTCCACCCACCACCGCACCAGCCGGAACATCGCGGGTCACCACTGCACCGGCAGCAACAACACTATTGCGACCGACGGTAACACCGTCGAGAATAGTTGCACCGGCTCCGATCCAGACTCCATCTTCAATAATGACTCCCTTGCGGGTTTCGCCCTGCAGTTTCACAGGTATATCCGGGTCGGTGAAGTTGTGGGTTTCTGAAAAAATGGAAACGTTGGGACCAAAAATCACATCGTTACCAATGACCACTTTCCCCCTCACCTGAATAAAACAGTTTTGGGCAATCCCCACCCCATTGCCAATCACTAACCCTTCGCCAAGCGACCGGATAACGCCGGTACACTCAATAATCGTATGATTCAGGATCGAAACGTGATCACCAATTCTAATTCCATCCCTCGATAATGCATTGATCTCCACCCCATTGCCGATAGTCAACGTTTTCCCGACACTTATCTTTTTCCGGTGGATGATTTTTGTCCGTTTGCCCAGGAAGATGATCCCATCTGAATGTTTCAAAAATGGTTTCAGAAACCAGCCTCTGATCATTTGCGCACATTTGCCACGTAACACGATCAGGACATCATGTGTAGTCAGATCCGTATCAACTGAGTAATTCTCTCGACCCAGTTTTCGGATCAGCATATTGATCATAGGCTTATTCATCCGATAGCTTGCATATACACTTCCATGAGGTTGTCCAGGTGTTTGGTCCGCGAGAAATTTTCGTATGCAAAAGTAAGGCACTTTTCCGACATATCCTGATATTCCACTTCCTGAATTGCCATGGCCTGGTTCAGTGTGCCAGCCAGATCATCCACATTCCCTGATTCAAACAAAAACCCGGTATGCCCGTTCACCAGCTCCGGTATCCCCCCAATCCGGGCTGCAATGACCGGTTTACCCAGCGCAAAAGACTCCACCACACTCATCGGATTGTTTTCGTACCACTCCGATGGAACTACCACAAAAGAGCAGCCCCTGATAAGGTTACTCAGATGCTCACCCGACTGATAACCGACGAACTTTATATTGCTGCTCTCTTCCGTTCTCCTGTCTCCTGTCTCCCTTCTTCTTCCGGTCTCCGTTCTCCCTTCTTCTTCCGGTCTCCTGTCTCCGTTCTCCTGTCTCCTGAGCTCTCCCTCCTGAGGCCCTGAACCGGCAATGATGAGGTTTACCCCGGCGATTTTTGCTGCAGCAATCAGGGTGAGTAAACCTTTTTCTCTGGAGAGCCGTCCGAAATAAAGAAAGTAATCACCCTTAACTGGATCTGCTTCCGGCATTGCTTCCG
>JAQWAJ010000397.1 GCA_028707745.1 Bacteroidales bacterium
GGCCCATGTAAAAGGTGTTGCCGGTCAGTTCGACACCGGCAGTCCTGTGACCGCGGATGCAGGTATGAGCTGTGTTTTTGATCGTATTGTTTTCGATCCGGTATCCCTTACTTCCTTCATCGATGAACATCCCGTTGTTGGGTGAGGCGTGGTTGAGTTCGCTGCGCAGAATGTCGTGTATCTCGTTACCGGATATCACTGATCCCGGCTGAAATCCAAGGGTATAAATGCCACCGCCGTCGCCGAGCACCTGCATGACATGATGGATCTTGTTGTTTAATATGCGGTTATCCCGGGAGGAGGTAGGCAGAGGGTTCCATTGCCAGCCCATCGAAATGCCGGTATAGGGCATGTCGTATATCTCGCTGGTCGATATTTCGTTATGGGCTCCGAATCCGAACCAAACTCCGACAGCACCCTGAAAATAGAGTCCGCCGGCATGAACGGTGCATCCTGTGGCCTTGTTGCCGGTGGGCAATGCAATCGAATCGGCCTTCGGGTCCACCGGTAGCCCGATCATGATGCCATTTCCGCCGAAGTCTTCGATCACGGTGTTGGCAATCAGGTTATTGTGACATCCTTCTTCCAGAAAAAATCCATTCCCTGCCGTGTGGATGACACTGCATCCGGTAAAACTACAGTTTGAAGCCCATCTCATACGGATGGCTTCACCGATGATCCGGAATCCCTGGGAATCTGCAGCTTTGCCAGGGTAGTAGAAGCAGGCCTGCGCACCATCGTGTGAGTATTCGGGCAGCAGATAGGCAGCATGCTGGAACGAAATATTTTTAAAAGAGAGGTTTTTGACCGGATTTTCACGGGTTCCTTCAACCACGATCAATTGTTCCGACAGTGCCGCCACAAAGCTGGTTTTTTCGATAGTCTGATTTGGCAACGGTTTGTAATACAGCTTGTTGCTCTGTCGGTCGAGCACCCATTCGCCGGCCTCATCCAGGAAGGCGGGATCGCCCTCCAGGTAACAGCTGTAGTGATCTGCATCATTGGCAAATATCGAGTTGTATGTATTTTCCGACAAGGCAAAAGGAGGTTTCAGAAAGATCTCCCCGGGATCGGATTTTAAGCCGGATACCCGAAAGCGTGAAGTCGTCCAATCTTTAAATACCACCATCTCAAATTCTCCCTGCGTGCTCAGCTCGTTAAAGAATCCCCGGTCCTTGACTTCTACCGTAATGTTCCGGATGGTCGAATCCGGATTATAAACCCATCTTGATTTCGTCAGATAGATTCGCGGAAGGGTATCGGTCCGGTTGGGCATTCTGGCCCGCGTTGCACGAACTCCATCGACATAGAGTTGTTCAAATTTGATGGTTGGGTCAACATCGGCCCACCAGATTCCATACCCGGCATCGTGCATCCCGGGAATTTCCATCCCTCCTGAAATTACCGTTTTACCCCCCGGAACTCCTTCCCAGTCCACCGAACTTTTGCCGGATCCGGCATTTGACTTGTTGAATACCAGTGTTTTGACCAGATACCAGGTACCCTCGCCGAAAACCACTTTGATGTTGCGGCCGGGGTGTTTTGCCCGGTAATCCCTGACCTGTTCCTGCACGGTCAGCAGGTCCTGATCGGTTACCTGAATTTTTTTCGCGGGCATCATGCTGCACGACGCGGTCAGCAGCATAACCGGGAGTATAAGAAGTGCTTTCATATTCTAAAGATATTGCTTTCCTTCAAATCGCAGAGGCATCATCAAAAGATCAATTAATTCTTAAATTGCAAAAGCATAATCTGAATCATACATGGGAACCAAACATTCGGTAGGGATTGAGCCTGAAACATTAAAAATTCTGGAAGCGGCGTTAAACAGGTTGAGCTCCGGATTTCAGGAACTCGATAGATTTACTCCTGAACCAGTTGATGTTCAGAAACTGGAGAGCGTACTGCTGGAAGTGGCCGACCGGATGAAAGACAATTTTCCCTATTTCCATCCCCAATATGCAGGACAGATGATGAAACCGCCGCATCCGGCTGCCCGGTTGGCGTATATGCTTTCGTTGTACATCAATCCGAACAATCATGCACTGGATGGCGGCCGGGCCAGTTCAAGGATGGAAAAGGAGGCTGTTGCCCTGATTGCGGGCATGTTTGGCTGGGAGAAATTCATCGGTCACCTGACCAGCGGGGGTACGATGGCTAATCTTGAAGGGTTGTGGGTTTCGGGCTTGCTGAATCCCGGCAGGCTGGTTGTTGCCTCCTCGCAGTCGCATTATACGCATGAACGAATGAGCAAATTGCTTGGACTGCCATTTCGGAAGGTTGCCGTAGATCATTCGGCTAAAATGTCGATTCCGGATTTGCAAAAAATGCTGGATACCGAAGATGTCGGAACTGTGGTGGCCACGGTGGGTACCACAGCAGCCGGGATGGTCGATCCCATTCCACAGATACTGAAATTGCAGGAAAAATATCATTTCCGGATTCATGTTGACGCAGCTTACGGCGGCTATTTTGCGCTGGCCCGTAATCTGGCGCCGGCTACACAGGAGATTTTCGATCATCTGACAGAGGTGGATTCCCTCGTGGTTGATCCGCATAAGCACGGCATGCAGCCTTTCGGATGCGGATGTGTTCTCTTTAAGGATCCGACCGTCGGGCGCTTTTACAAACATGATTCTCCATACACCTATTTCACTTCCGATGAACTGCACCTGGGGGAGATCAGTCTCGAATGTTCCCATTCGGGAGCGGCTGCCGTTGCTCTCTGGGCCACCCAAAAGATGATGCCTCCCGTCAGGGGCGGTGAATTTTCGGATTCACTGGAAAAGGGAAGGCGTGCGGCTTTAGCCTTTCACGAGAAGCTCAAATCTGACC
>JAQWAJ010000398.1 GCA_028707745.1 Bacteroidales bacterium
ATGAGGTTACAGTACCAACCGATGACAAATTTTTGGCATCCGCCAGGGAAGTGAGGGTAATACCCGATCCGGCTTTTGTGTAAAACCAGGTGGTGTTGGTTCCAATCGGCCCCACCCATTGAAAAAGATTCTCCCGGATAGGTGTTCGATCCATGGTAAACAGGCAGACATTCGGATTGTCCAGCGCAAGCTCATACCCATTGTTCCAGGAGGTTAGTTTGATGTCAGCAAATACCTGATTACGCTGCATAATTTCACTGACGATATCTGTGCCAAAACCCGTGATCTCTCCTGAATTATTCCGGTAGGTCAACGGAGGATACTGCTCGGTATAGATCTGAAGAATACCGGGAAAATCAGAAGTACCCAGAAACTGTTGCGTCAGGGTTTTCAAAGTGCCATCGGTCTTATACTGATCGATGATTTTCTGAAAATCTGCCACCACCCGATCCGGAACATTTTTGTTAAATGCGAAATACATCAGATCGGTTTTGATGGTCAATTTGGGAGTCACTGAATAAATGGATTTACCCAGCTCAGTCAAGGCTGCCGCGGCGGTTATCCGATCGGCCGGAAAGAGATCGATCTGCCCCTTCAGCAGTTTATCAAATGCGTCATTATCATCTGCACAATAGCTAAAGTTGGTGAACCCCTTGGCTGTAAGATATTGTTCTATAGCATAATCCTTCAGTATCCCGATTCTGGCAACTGTTTTTGCATCGTCCAGTGAATTCAGGGAAATATTGCTTTGAGAAGATGCGTAAAACATGCAGTCCAGCGAAATGATCGGTCCGGCCCATTTGAACAGGTCTTTCCTTTCAGCGTTCATAATCGTGGAAAAAAGCACTGCGTTATCACTTTTCAGGGCGAGCGCATAGGCGGTGTTCCAGGGTAAAACATTCACATAACAGGGGATGCTCAATTGGTCCACGATTCCTGCCAGAACGGCGGGGGCAAGTCCGGTGATGGCTGAATTCTCCACGTAATTCAGGGGTTTGTAATCTTCGGTTAAAAACTGAAGATCAAAATCATAAGTATCCTCTTTGGTCCATTTCATACATTGGGTAAGTAGCAGGATCATAGCAGCAGCAACGGCACTGTACAGGAGAATGGACTTTTTCATGGTTCCAAATGTTTTTCAGCGATTATTTTGAAAGGCATAAAGTTAAAAAAATCAGGTGCAGTATTGTACATTTACCATGATCATCCGGTTATAAAGAGACCAAAAAAGACGCTTTGGCGCCATGCTGAATCAAACGCTAACCATATCTGAACAAAAAGAGAGGACTGTTTTTGCAGGTTTTATCCTGGGTCTGGTTTCCCTGATACCATTTTTAGTCATCACAATTATCTCAGGATCAATTGTTTTGATGACCGAAGCCTTCAGGAGCGGAAATGAAACACTGGCCTGTCTGATCTCTTGGCTGGTCTTAAAAAAAGTGCGATCCAATCCTGATCAGGCAAAGAAACTTGAGAACAACACACGTATTTTCACCGGTATCGTTCTGATTTTTTCATTTCTGGTCATCATTTTCAATGCCGGTATGCGGTTTATCCATCCCCAACCGGTGAAGATGGCCGGTGGATTGATGGGTATAGCCTGTGCTGTGGGGTCCGGCTGTGTGAATGCGTTGCTCTGGCGAAAGAATTTCCAGCTCTCCAGGCAGGGCAAATCACCGGTCATGGAAGCTCAGTGGCGATTGTTCCGTACCAAATTTTGGGCAAACTGCTGTGTGTCCATATCTCTTTCGTTATGCCTGCTTTTAGCCGGTTACCCGGGATCGATTTATATCGACCCTCTGGTTTCCATACTATTAGCCGGGCTGATTTTACACAATGCGTTCAGAATTTTTACTTTTAAACTCGATACCCATGAGTGAAAATCTTCCAAAAGTGGCTGTCGTTTTAGGTGGTGGCGGAATCAAACCATACTCTGCCATTCCATTGATATCGTTTCTGCAGGAACAGAACATCCAGGTAGATCTTTTGGTGGGTTGCAGCGGGGGAAGTATTATGTCAGCATTATGGTCATACGGATATACACCGGATCAGATGTTGAATGACGTGGCGCCCCGACTGAAAAAATCTACTTTTAAAACGAACTGGAAGGCCTTGCTGGCTGTCGGAAACCTTCCTTTTGGCCGGATGGACAAGCATAATGCCCTGATCCACGCGGGCCCGATCCGAAAGGTGATGAAAGATCTTTGGGGAGACACACGGCTCGAGGATCTCAAAACAAAGACCATTATTCAGGTGACAGATTTTGAAACCGGTGAAGGCATCGGGCTTGAATCCGGGTTACTGGCCGATTGTGTGTATGCTTCCTCGGCCATCTTTCCCCTTTTGCCTCCGCTAAAGATGGGGGAACGTTACTTGTTCGACGGAGCGTTTACCGCTCCCGTACCGATTCTGCAGGCCATCAGGCACAATGTTGACATCATCATTGTGGTTGATTTTCTGGAAAAAGTCCAGACTGATCCCAAAGGACTGTTCGACAACCTGGTACACACCGGAAAACTCAATGCAAAAACGATCGGGGCAAGCCAGATGGCACTGAGTATCGACATCAACCATGCTGAAATCATCTATATCAAGGTGGTATTTGAGCATTTCATCTCTTTCTGGGAGATTGACAAATTCCCGGAGATTCTGAATGCCGGTCAGATCGCCATGGATAAGGTGAAAGATGAAATCCTGCTGGTGTACAATCACCTGCAAAAGAAAATGTCGGAAGAAGCCGGCCGGTAATCCGGAAGCTCAATGCTTATTGTTGCTGTCCGGTTTTAAAGTCGATCTCCTTCACCTTGCGGTCATGTTCAAAATAGGATTCCTTAA
>JAQWAJ010000022.1 GCA_028707745.1 Bacteroidales bacterium
CATTGGTGGAAAAGCCGTTAAAATCAAAGGAACCATTGATTATCAGATATGTGACGATACCCAGTGCTCCCTTGGGGATACGGATTTCGCCTTTGATATTACCGCAACCTCATCTGGCATTCAACCGGCAAATGAAAAAAATGCAGAACCGGCAGTGATTAAACAAGATAATCCGGACAACACCATTTCGGCTTCAACAAGCAAACAGGTTTCAACACCTGCGCAATCTACCGGTTCCTCCAGAAGTCTATGGGCTCTTTTTTGGATCGCCTTTGGCAGCGGCCTGATCGCCTTGCTCACCCCGTGTGTCTTTCCAATGATCCCGATGACTGTCTCGTTCTTCATGCACGGTGAAAAATCCCGTAGAAGATCCCTCTTTGAAGCACTGTTTTTCGGACTTTCGATCGTCGCCATCTTTGCAATCATCGGCACCATAGTCGCGCTGGTATTTGGCCCTGGTGTGGCCAATTTCCTGAGCACTCACTGGATACCTAACGTACTGTTCTTCCTGATATTCCTGTTCTTTGCAGCCTGGTTCTTCGGTATGTTTGAAATCAATCTGCCAAGCTGGATGATCAATCAATCTGACCAGCGTGCCGATAAAGGCGGACTAACCGGCCCGTTCTTCATGGCTTTTACCACCGTTCTGGTTTCTTTTTCCTGTACCGGGCCTATCGTGGGTACAGTACTGGTTCAATCGGCAGGGGGACAAGTTCTTCAGCCAATTGTTGGAATGCTGGGATTCGGAATCGCATTTGCACTGCCATTCACCCTGTTTGCCATTTTCCCATCCTGGTTGAGCTCTCTGCCAAAATCCGGCGGTTGGCTTAATTCGGTCAAGGTCATCCTCGGGTTTGTCGAACTGGCACTCGGCCTCAAATTCCTGAGTATCGCTGATCAAACTTACCATTGGGGCATCCTCGACCGGGAGGTTTATCTGGCTTTCTGGATCGTCATCTTTACGCTCATGGGCTTTTACCTGCTGGGTAAAATCAAATTTAAATATGACAGTGATGTCACTCACATCGGAATCCCCCGGTTATTCCTCTCGATCATCACTTTTACCTTTGTGGTTTATATGATTCCCGGAATGGTTGGTGCTCCGTTAAAAGCGCTTGCCGGCTACCTGCCTCCGGAAACAACCAGCGACTTCGATCTGAAGCACATTATTCGTGAAAATATTCAGTCTGCTGACCTGACTGATTCTGGTGACCAAATTCTCTGCGCAAAACCTGATTATGCCGATAAATTGAAACTACCCCATGATTTGAAAGGTTATTTCAATTACGACCAGGCACTTACCTGCGCCAAGACCCGAAATAAACCTGTTTTTATCGACTTTACCGGTCACGGATGTGTTAACTGTCGTGAAATGGAACAAAGGGTCTGGTCAGACCCGCGTGTACTTCAGCGGCTGAAGGAAAACTATGTGATCGTGGCTTTGTATGTTGACGACAAGGTCATTCAGCTTCCTGAATCTGAATGGATTACTTCAACTTATGATGGTAAGGTTAAGAAAACTCTGGGGAAAAAGTATCAGGATTTTCAGATTACCCGGTTTGGACAGAATACGCAGCCTCAATATGCGCTTCTCGATACGGATGGCTCATTGCTGATCCCTACCCGTTCTTATAATCTTGACGTGGATGACTTCATCCGTTTTCTGGATCAGGGTACTGAAGAATTCAAAAAGAAACATACCGCTCCTGCTTTATAGGAATCTGAAAAGGCTGATGATGGCGATGGAATAAATTTCCCAGCGCCATATTCCTTCCATCTTTGGTCAACCAGACTGATCGTTTCAGCATCCATCACAGTCGGATTGGGCCATGGGCGCATAAAACCATCCAGATCCGGGGTTTTTGCAGTAGCATCAATGAACATCATTCCCGCAGGTTTGCCGGGTTCTGCCTTGAATATGCTTACATCCGACAATACATCCACGTGACTCCCGGTCAGCCAAACAATCCTGTGAGGGTCTTTCAAATCTACCCAGGCATCGAAAATGATCCAAAACCGAATATCATTAAGAGAATCCGTCAACCGTATCTCATCGATAATCTCTTGTATCGCTCCCTGATACGATTTATGCACTGAGATCAGCCCCACCGATATCCCTTTTTTAACCCAATCGAGATTCATGCCGGCGATCTGAGGATGCTGCGAGCGAAAAGCAATGGCTTTACGGTCATCGAAGGTATCCGCGATCATTTCGTCGTTGAACAGTTCAGGGCCTGTGGCATCTAAGCCAATCTTTCCTCCGAATGCAGGTATTCTTGAAGCATGATCAAGAATATCCAACGGTCCGTTGGCTATTTCAACATGATCGGCAGGGTTTACACGTTGTGAAATATATCTGGCCAGTTTCTCATAATCTGTCAGTTCGGGTCCTCCTCCGGTAATCATGGTAAATTTTGTAAACATCATCTGTCCTGCTCCCCAGAGGGTATGTAATACCTTGCGGCCTTGGCCGGGGTATGACGTGTCAATCTTGGCTAGAACCAGGTTATGTGCCACTCCATCAACAGGCATGTGAAATTCAACTAGTTCCGGAACCATGGCCAGTTTAATCATCGGATTAAACAGTCGCTCTGTTGCCCAGGCGAGCCATGCATCTTCCTGAGGCGGAATCCCTACAATGGTAGCCGGGTAAATCGCATTTTTCCGATGTGTCACGGCGGTCAGATGGAAAACTGGATACTCGTCTTCCAGCGAATAAAACCCGGTATGATCCCCAAACGGCCCTTCCGTTTTCAATGGTTCATCAGGATCGACATAGCCTTCCAATACAAAATCACAATCCTCCGGCACCCACAATTCCTGGGTGACACATTTGACCAGAGTTACCGGTTTCTTTCTGATAAAACCTGCCAGCAAATACTCATCAATTCCATCGGGCAATGGAGCCGTGGCACAATAGGAATACACCGGATCACCGCCCAGTGCAACGGCAACGGGCATTTTTTTCCGCAGTTTCTTGTACTCCTGATAATGACGGGCACCGGTTTTATGCAAATGCCAGTGCATGCCGGTGGTATCAGTCCCAAACACCTGCATGCGGTACATCCCAAGATTTGCGGACCCATTAACAGGATCAATCGTATGAACCAGTGGTAGCGTGATAAAGGGTCCACCATCAAAAGGCCAGCAGGTTAAAACGGGTAGTTTGGTAAGATCAGGATTCAAATCAATAACATGCTGCGAATCTCCCCTGCCCTTTTTGTGCCGTGGAATCCATCGCGATGCTTTCCCCAAGAGGGGTATCTTCCTCATCTTGCCAGCTATTCCAGTTCCTCCATGGGCGACCTCATCAAACATCTTCAGGATATCCCCGGCAAAGTTATCCGGAGAGTTACCTCCAAAGGCAATTTTTATTCTTTTTTTAGATCCGAAAGCATTGATCAAAACAGGATAATCGGTTCCCGTTTTTTCAAACAAGATAGCCTTACCACCACCAGGTAGCTTCGAAAAACGATCGGTAATCTCGGTGATTTCGAGCTTTGGAGATACACGTTCCTGTATTCTGATAAGCTCGCCAGCCTGATCAAGCCGTTTCACAAAAGTTGAAAGATTCATCGGATAGATATTCCTTTTGCCACACAAGATAAAAAAAACCCGGGTAAAGGTTACCCGGGTTTATATGCCTTATCAGTAGATGAACTTTATGCTTTTTCTTCAGCCTGTTCGTCACTGGTTACTTCATCTTTCGGCTCTTCAGCAATTTCCTCTTCTTTGGCTTTTACCTCGATCTTTTCAGCGGTCTCAGCCTTTTTCTTAGCGGTCTTTGCAGCAGGTTTCTTTTCTGCAGCTACAGGAGCTTCCTCAGCAGCACCGGCGGTTTTGGTTGATTTCCTAGAACGCCTTGTGGTTTTGGTTTTGGTTTCAGCTTTCGCGGCGAGCATGTTTTCGTTGAAATCCACCAGCTCGATGATGCACATTTCTGCGCTATCTCCCAACCTGGTGCCAGTTTTCAGAATCCTGGTGTATCCGCCTGGTCTGTCACCAACTTTTTGAATCACTTCACGGAAAAGTTCCGTTACAGCATCTTTATCGCTCAGGTAACTGAAAACCATACGACGTGAATGAGTCGAATCATCTTTTGCTTTGGTAATCAGTGGCTCAACATATTTCCTTAAAGCTTTTGCTTTGGCAACTGTTGTGCTAATCCTTTTGTGCTTGATCAGGGAACTGGCCATATTGCCTAACATAGCTTCACGATGAGCAGTCGTTCTCCCTAAATTATTTTGTTTATCTCCGTGTCTCATTATACTATTCCTTATCTAACTTGTATTTTGCTACATCCATTCCAAAGTTCAGATTCATTATTTTCAGCAAATCTTCCAGCTCAGTGAGGGATTTCTTTCCGAAATTTCTGAATTTCAACAGATCATTCTTATTATAAGAAACCAGATCGCCAAGAGTTTCAACGTCTGCTGCTTTCAAGCAATTCAATGCCCTTACTGAAAGATCAAGATCAGTCAGTTTGGTTTTAAGTTGCTGTCTCATATGCAGAACTTCCTCATCGAACTCCTCGCTTTCCATCTTTTCATCAGACTCCAGGGTGATTTTATCATCCGAGAACAACATAAAATGGTGAATCAGAATTTTGGCAGCTTCTTTCAGAGCATCTTTTGGATTAATCGAACCATCAGTTTTGATCTCGATAACGAGTTTTTCATAGTCCGTTTTCTGCTCTACCCTGAAATTTTCGACTGTGTATTTTACGTTTCTGATCGGGGTAAACACAGAATCCATCGCAATAATTCCAATTTCAGCATCCTCTGCTTTATTTTCATCAGAAGGCACATATCCCCTACCTTTATTTATGGTAACAGTCATCTGGAACTTCACTGAAGGATCCATATGGCAAATCACCAATTCAGGATTCAGAATTTTGAATCCACTTAGAAAATTGTTCAGGTCACCGGCCTTAAGCTGGTCCTGACCGGATACCGTAACAGTAACCCGCTCATCTTCAACACCTTCAATTTGTAGTTTAAACCGAACTTGTTTCAGATTCAGAATAATCTCCGAAACATCCTCCAGCACGCCCTTTATAGTAGAGAATTCGTGATCCACTCCTTCAATTTTCACAGTGGTAATAGCGAATCCTTCGAGCGAACTCAGCAGGATACGGCGAAGGGAATTACCAATAGTAATCCCATAGCCCGGTTCAAGTGGCCGGAATTCGAACTTTCCATAACTGGGGTCCGATTCGAGCAGGATAACCTTGTCAGGTTTCTGAAATGATAGAATGGCCATTGATCAGGATTTTACGTTTACTTGGAATATAATTCAACAATCAGTTGTTCCTTGATGTTTTCAGGAATCTCAGTACGTTCAGGTATGTTCAGGAACTTACCTGACATCTCGGTATGATCCCATTCGAGCCATGAATATTTTGATCTGGCAGAAGAGGCAAGAGCGTTCAAAACAACTTCCAGCGATTTCGATTTCTCACGTACGCCAATAATATCACCAGGTTGAACCAGGTAGGAAGGAATATCAAGGACCTTACCGTTTACCACGATATGACGGTGATTCACTAACTGTCTGGCTGCAGCACGAGTATGGGCAATGCCCAGGCGATAAACAACGTTATCCAAACGGGTTTCCAAAAGCTGAAGTAGAACTTCACCGGTAATACCTTTAGTTCTCTGAGCTTTATGAAACAGGTTTGCAAATTGTTTTTCCAATACCCCATAGGTATATTTTGCCTTTTGCTTTTCTTTCAGTTGCGTACCGTATTCTGAAAGCTTTTTTCTTCTTCTTGAAGGACCATGAAATCCAGGAGGATAATTCCTTTTATCAAAATACTTATCCGATCCGTAAATTGGTTCCCCAAATTTTCTTGCGATTCTGGTCTTTGGTCCAGTATACTTAGCCATCTAACTCTGATTTATCGTTTGTTAATACAAATATCTTATACTCTCCTGCGTTTTGGAGGGCGGCAACCGTTATGCGGCAGTGGTGTTACATCAACGATTTCGATAACTTCGATACCGCTGTTATGAATGGTGCGGATAGCAGATTCCCTACCGTTACCAGGCCCCTTCACAAATACTTTAACCTTTCTTAAACCCAGGTCATAAGCTACTTTTGAAGCATCCTGCGCAGCAATCTGGGCAGCATAAGGAGTGTTCTTTTTCGACCCACGGAAACCGTTTTTCCCGCTTGACGACCAGGATATTACCTGTCCGGTATTATTGGTCAGCGAAACAATAATATTGTTAAATGAAGAATGGATATGAGCCTGTCCAAGTGCTTCAACCACTACAACCCGCTTCTTCGCTGCTTTAACTTTTTTCTTTGCCATATTCTAACGGTTATTTAGTCGCTTTCTTTTTGTTTGCTACAGTTTTCCGTCTTCCTTTTCGGGTGCGGGCATTGTTCTTGGTACTTTGCCCACGTACCGGTAAACCGAGACGATGACGAATACCTCTATAGGAACCAATGTCCATCAGACGTTTGATGTTCATCTGAGTTTCAGACCGAAGTTCACCTTCGATTTTGAAATTGTCATTAATGAAATTACGGATAGCGGCGCTTTGATCATCGGTCCACTCCTGAACTTTTTGATTCCGATCAACGCCTGCTTCGTCCAGAATTCTACGGGATGTGCTTCTGCCTATTCCATAGATATAAGTGAGTGCGATTTCGCCTCTCTTGTTGTTTGGTATGTCAACACCAACGATACGTGCCATAAAAGATATTCCTTATGAATTATTTCAAAATACCACTTTATCCCTGACGTTGCTTGAACTTGGGATTTTTCTTATTAATCACATACAACCGTCCTTTCCGACGTACAATCTTGCACTCGGCTGAACGTTTCTTAACGGATGCTCTTACCTTCATTATCGCTAAATATTATCAATTTTTATATCGATATGCAATTCTACCTTTTGTCAGATCATAAGGCGACATTTCAACCCTTACCTTATCACCAGGCAAAATCTTTATATAATGCATACGCATCTTCCCCGAAATATGAGCCGTAATCACGTGCCCATTTTCCAATTCAACGCGAAACATCGCATTTGACAGAGCTTCAACAATTGTCCCATCCTGCTCTATAGAAGACTGCTTTGGCATATATTATACTTTAGAAACTGCTTGTTCAATTATTTTAAAGTCAGACAAAATATCGGCTATCTCATCTCTCACCACAACGCTATGTTCAAAATGTGCAGAAGGTTTATGATCATGGGTCCTTATGGTCCATCCGTCAGGTTCCTGATAGATGTGCCTTTTTCCCAGGTTGATCATTGGTTCAATGGCAATGGTAAGTCCATTCTGTAAAACTACCCCTGAACCAGCTCTGCCGTAGTTAGGAACTTCAGGCGCTTCATGAAGATGACGACCCACTCCATGCCCTACCATTTCACGAACTACCGAAAACCCATTAACCTCTGCATGCTTCTGTATGGCAGCGCCTATATCGCCCATTCGTTTACCAGTTGTTGCCTGTGCAATACCTTTATACAGGCACTCTTTGGTAATCTGAACCAGTTTAAGAATTTCCGGTTTTACCACTCCAACCGTAAATGTAAAAGTGGAATCACCGTTAAATCCATTCATCAGAACACCGCAATCAACTGAAACGATATCGCCGTCTTTCAGCATCCGTCGTGAAGGAATACCATGAACCACTTCGTCATTTATCGAAATACAAAGTGTAGTGGGATAACCTTGGTAACCTTTGAATCCAGGGATACCGCCGTGGTCACGGATAAACTCTTCAGCTAACCGGTCAATTTCGAGGGTCGTAACACCCGGTTTCATTAATCCGGCAACAGAAGCAAGAGTAGCAGACACAAGTAGGTTGCTTTGCCTAAGCAATTCAACTTCCTCGTCCGTCTTTAATTGAAACATACAAAGAACGCTAAGCGCAATTAAATTGAGCTGGCACTACCGGCACGACCTTTAATACGGCCTGTTTTCATCAGACCGTCGTAGTGACGCATCAGTAAATGACTTTCAACTTGTTGCAATGTATCCAAAACAACACCTACCAAAATCAGGAGAGATGTTCCCCCGAAGAAAGCTGCAAACTGGCTATTCACATGAATCAATCTTGCACCGGCAGGTAAAACGGCAATGAAAGCCAAAAATATCGAGCCGGGAAGAGTAATTCTTGACATCACCGTATCCAGGAAATCAACAGTTTTTCGACCAGGTTTAACGCCCGGGATAAAACCACCGTTCCTTTTCATATCATCAGCCATCTGAGTCGGATTAACCGTAACTGCCGTATAAAAATACGTGAAAGCAATGATCAGAATGGCAAATGTTACATTATACCAAAAAGAACCATAGTCACTAAAAACCTTAATGAAGTTACTGGAGCTTTCCGGATTAAAACGACCAAGCATCAGCGGAACAAACATAAAAGCCTGTGCGAAAATGATCGGCATAACGCCGGCAGCATTGATCTTTAATGGGATATACTGGCGGACACCACCATATTGTTTGTTTCCGACAATTCGTTTTGCGTACTGCACCGGCACACGCCTGGTAGCCTGTACCAGCGCTATTGCACCCATGATAACAAAAACAAGGATCAGTATCTCAACGAGAATCATAACCAATCCACCACCCTGTTGTTCAAGTTTAGTGGCCAATTCACCCATCAGAGCGAAAGGCAGTCGGGCAATAATCCCAATCATAATGATCAGAGAAATACCGTTTCCAACTCCCTTATCAGTGATTCTTTCACCCAGCCACATTACAAACAGGGTACCGGCTGAAAGGATAATGACTGAAGAGATATTAAAGAACGTTCCTGGTAGTACAAATGCAGAAGCAGGTAAGGTTTGTCTCAGGCTAAAAAGATAGCTCGGTCCCTGTGCAGCAGTAATCAAAACGGTTAACCAGCGGGTAATCTGGTTCATCTTTTTCCGTCCGCTTTCCCCTTCTTTCTGCATACGCTGGAAATAAGGTACGGCAATGGTGAGCAATTGGATCACAATGGAAGCGGAAATGTATGGCATAATACCCAACGCAAAAATGGACGCATTAGAGAATGCTCCACCCGAAAACATATCCAGCAGACCTTCGAGGCCTGCAGCTGTTTGCAGTTTCAGAGCACCAAGCTGAGTCGGGTCAATACCAGGTAAAACGACAAAACTACCGAGTCGATAAACAAGAACCAGGCCCAAAGTTGTAAGGATACGAGCCCGGAGGTCTTCAATCCTCCAAATGTTCTTAAGCGTTTCGATTAATCTCTTCATCCCGTTATAGTTTTACTACGGTTCCTTGTTGAGCTTCAATTGCTTTAACTGCAGATTCTGAAAATGCATGGGCTTTAATATCAAGCTTGGTGGTTAGGGTACCATTACCCAGAATTTTCACCTTATCGTTCTTGCGTGCAAGCCCAACAGTAACTAACGTTTCCACATCAATTGCAGTTAGGTTCATCTTTTCAGCTATCATCTGAAGGGTTCCGACATTGATACCCTTAAATTCTTTTCGGTTGATATTGGTAAAGCCGAATTTTGGAAGGCGACGCTGAATAGGCATCTGACCTCCTTCAAAACCGACCTTTTTTGAATAACCAGATCTTGATTTTGCGCCCTTGTGACCACGTGTTGACGTACCGCCATGGCCAGAACCTTGACCTCGACCAATTCTTTTTTCCCGGTGGGTTGAACCTTCAGCTGGTTTCAGATTATGTAATTCCATTGGATTTAATTCTAACAAATTAATTACTTAGTTGTCTCAGTTGACACCAGGTGTTTTACCTTTTCAACCATACCAATTATCTGGGGAGTAGCCTCTACAGTAACTGTAGCATGCATCCGCCTTAATCCGAGAGCCTCAAGGGTTCTTTTCTGCCTTGTTGAGGTGTGGATCTTACTTGTTGTTTGAGTTATTTTAATCTTAGCCATGGTTTCGAAATAAAACATTAACCATTAAAAACTTTATCAAGGCTTACGCCTCTGTGCTGAGCAACTGTCAGGGCATCTCTCATTTCAACCAGAGCCAGCATAGTAGCCTTAACCAAGTTATGAGGATTGGATGAACCTTTTGATTTTGCAAGCACATTGTGAATTCCGACACTTTCCAGTACAGCACGCATAGCACCACCGGCCTTTACTCCAGTACCACCGGAAGCAGGTTTAAGCCAAACTGTAGCTCCACCGAACTTAGCAACCTGTTCATGAGGAATGGTGCCATTAATGATCGGAACTTTAATCAGGTTTTTCTTTGCAGCCTCAACGCCTTTTGCAATAGCGGTAGTAACTTCATTAGCCTTTCCAAGGCCACAGCCAACAACACCGTCTTCATTTCCTACCACAACGATAGCTGAGAAGCTGAAATTTCGTCCACCTTTGGTTACTTTGGTTACCCTGTTGATTGCAACCAACCGGTCCTTCAGTTCAAGATCACTTGTTTTTACCTTACGTACGCTAGTAGCCATATTTCTTAGAATTTAAGCCCACCTTCACGGGCTGCATCTGCCAACGATTTTACTCTACCATGATATAAATACCCATTACGGTCAAAAACGACTGTGCTAATTCCGTTGGCTATTGCCTTTTCAGCAATCAGTTTTCCAACAAGCTTTGCCTGGTCAATTTTATTCATTCCAGTTTTCTGGGCAATCTCTTTCTCTAAGGAAGAGGCCGAAACCAGAGTCCGTCCGTTCAGATCATCGATCAATTGCACAGAAATCTGTCGATTGCTGCGGAAAACGGTAAGTCTGGGCGCTTCCAGGGAACCGGACATATGCTTCCGGATCCGATTTTTAATCTTCAGTCTGCGTTCACGCTTTGAAAAAGCCATTTCTTCTAGATTTTATCTTTAATACTTTTGATAACCTACCTGCATCAACTACCTGCAGCTTTACCAGATTTTCTTCTGAGTTCTTCGCCCACAAATTTAACACCCTTACCTTTATAAGGTTCTGGTGGTTTATAGCAATTCAAAAACATATAAAATATGATTTTTTTCTATTTTAGAATTATAAAATAAAAAATTAATATATAAAATAAAAATATCTTTTTAATGTTAGATTATAAATTATTTTTAGAAAAGAACTTATATAATATAAATTTAGCAAATCAATCTCAAAGTAATTATACTTATATAACAAATAATCAAAGTAGATTTAATAGATTAAAACATCTTATATATCAAATTGAGCAGAGTGGCTCACCATTAGAGGGTGAAAAAATTTCAGAAATTTTATTGGGTGCAACTAATTTAAATGTGCTAAATTTAAGTTATCCATTTGTAGATGTTAAAGTTATATCTCCTGTTAAAGGTGTAACTCAAATGAATGAATTAATATCAGTAAAGACCACAAAAGATATGCATAATTTAAAAGATGCTGTTACATATGTTAATGGTTTTAAAATTAGTCAATTAATTCAATTTGCTATATCTAAAATAAATCTTAAAATATATAAAAATGAGACATTTAAAGATAGATTTGCAATTAAATTATCTAGTATAACATCATATTATCAAAAATCTATTACAGAACTATTTTCTTCTGATAAAACTATTTATACTTACTCTTTTATTAATACTATAGTTATTTTAAAATTTATAAAGGATTATTTAAATTATTTAACTGGCGTAGAACATATCATAGAAAAAAATAGAAATAAATTATATTCAATAATGAGAGTTTGTATTACTACTTTTATTGATAAAAAATTTGGCACAAATTATACTGATGAGTTATCAGTTAATTTAAATAAAATAAAAGAAAGTGTTCAAAATTTTGCTTT
>JAQWAJ010000399.1 GCA_028707745.1 Bacteroidales bacterium
GATTTACTACCGGGATCAGCTGCGACGCGGGGTCGGAGGGATCTCCGTCATAAATTCCGTCAATATTGCTCAGCAGGATCAGAGCATCCGTATCCATCATATTGGTAATCAGGCCTGCAAGTTCATCATTATCGGTGAACATCAGCTCGTTGACAGACACCACATCATTTTCATTGATAATCGGAACCACCCCGTTCTCTAAAACCGTCTCAAGGCAGTTCCTCATATTGAGAAAATGCCGGCGGTCCCGGAAATCTTCTTTGGTCACCAGAATCTGTGAGCACAGCAATCCGTGTTTCGCAAACAGTTCATTGTAAAGCTGAATCAGCCGCACCTGTCCGATGGAAGCCCAAAGCTGACGGCAGGAGATGGTGTCATGCCGTTTGGGATGTTCTACGATCTTACGGCCCGAAGCCACAGCTCCCGAGGAAACAAATAACACCTCTACGCCTTGCTTTTTCAAAGAGGCGATTTGCTCAACAAGATGCCCGATACGCGATTCGTTCAGCATCCCATCGGAGCCGGTCAGCACATTGGAACCAACCTTCAATGTAATTTTCCGGTACCGGACTTTGGCCATTTCTGCAGAAGGGTTCTTATTTGGGTTGATTTACCGAATACCAGATTTTCATTTGATTGCCCAGGATTTTTGTAAATCCGATCACATCCTGTGCGTTAAAGGTATTATTTTCCTCGCCGTATTTGGCAAATTTAGCGTTCATCAGATCGTGGGGAGAGCTGACTCCCAGTATTTCAAAACGATAGGGTTGCAGACTTACCGTGACCTGACCGCTCACATATTGCTGGCTGCTTTCCAGAAAACGTTCGATGTCCCGCATCACCGGTTCCAGATATTGAGCTTCATGAAGCAACATCCCGTACCATCCGGACAACTGATCTTTCCAGTACTGTTGCCATTTTGTAAGAGTGTGTTTTTCAAGAAGATGATGAGCTTTAATCAGAATCAGGGGCGCGGCGGCCTCAAAGCCGACCCTTCCTTTGATGCCAATGATGGTATCTCCCACGTTGGTATCCCGTCCGACGGCATAAGCCGAAGCTTTTTCTTCCAGTTCCCTGATGGCATCGGCCCCTGTCATTTCAACTCCGTTGATGGCAGTGATCTCTCCGCGGGTAAAAGTAAGTTCGACAAGCTCAGCGCCCTGTTTTTTCAAAGAGCTCGGGAAAGCCTCATCAGGCAACCAGGTGTGTGACTGGAGGGTCTCCTTGCCGCCGATGCTGGTACCCCACAAACCTTTGTTGATGGAGTATGCTGATTTTTTATCCCAGTTGTCCTCCACGCCTTTGCTTTTGAGATATTCAATTTCGGCATTGCGGGAGAGTTTCAATTCGCGGATAGGAGCAATGATGTTTACCTCCGGCATAACGATCTGGAAAACCAGGTCAAAACGAACCTGATCATTTCCGGCTCCCGTGCTTCCGTGGGCGATATAACCGGCTCCGATCTTTTTGGCATATTCGACAATGGCCATCGCCTGAAAGATCCGTTCGGAACTGACAGAGAGGGGATAGGTATTGTTCCTGAGCATATTGCCAAAAATCATGTAACGGATGCATTTCTGATAATATTCATCGGTAACATCCAGTGTTGCATGTTGCGCCACTCCCAGGGCATAAGCCTTTTTCTCAATCGCCTTTAATTCTTCATGAGAAAATCCTCCGGTGTTGACAATGACAGAATGAACCTCAAATCCTTTTTCTTCGCTGAGATATTTTGCACAGAAAGAGGTGTCCAGTCCTCCACTGAACGCCAAAACTAATTTTTCCTTCATGGTTTATATTTTAATAATGCAAATTTGATAAAAAAATAGGACTTACCCGCGATACTTTTCCATTGCCTCTATAAAATCATCAAAAAGGAACTCGGTTTCTACCGGTCCGCTGGTGGCCTCAGGATGAAACTGAGCGGAACAGAAGGGCTTGTTTTTATGAATTACCCCCTCATTGGTGCCATCGTTCAAATTGATATACAGAGGTTTCCAATCTTCTCCGAGCGAATCCGGATCAAGGGCAAAACCGTGATTTTGAGAAGTAATGTAGGTTTTATTCGTTCCTGATTTTTGTACCGGCTGATTATGTCCGCGATGTCCGTATTTTAATTTGAAAGTATCTCCTCCCGCCGCGAGTCCCATTAATTGGTTACCCAGACAAATACCCATGATGGGAATATCCTGTTCCAGGGCTTTGGCCAGGTGTTTGATGGTTGCTTTGCAGGTCTTGGGATCACCGGGGCCGTTGGAAATAAAAAGACCGTCATATTGCTCTTTGCTGAAATCGTAATCCCAGGGAACTCTCACGATGGTGGTATTCCGGTTGAGCAGACAGCGCATAATGTTGTTCTTCACTCCGCAATCCACCAAAAGAACCCTGTACTTTCCGTTTCCGTATGTGACTACTTCTTTGGTACTCACTTCAGCGACCAGATTGCGCTGGTACGGATCCTCAAACGGGAGGTCTTCACCGCAGAAGGATAACTTGCCCGGCATCGCCCCTTCCTCGCGGAGGATCTTGGTGATGGCACGGGTATCGACCCCGTACATGGCCGGAATTTTATTTTCTTTCAGCCAATCGGCAAGACTTCTGACGGCATTCCAGTGACTGTATTCGTATGAATAATCGCTGATCACCAGACCGGAGATATGGATCTTGTCTGACTCAAAAAAATTCAGTATTTTTTCATTGCTGGTCATCGGAGGAACTCCGTAATTTCCTATCAAAGGGTATGTTAATACCAGGATCTGACCTTTATATGAAGGGTCGGTCAGGCTTTCGGGATATCCCGTCATGGCTGTGTTAAAAACAACTTCAC
>JAQWAJ010000400.1 GCA_028707745.1 Bacteroidales bacterium
CGCACAAGATCAGAGGACGGTCACTTTCATGGTTGTTCGCATATTGAAGCAAATAATCGATTCTGGCATACATCGGGCAAATGATATCGGTGTGCCGTTCAGTGGTATTCGTCGATTTTTCGGCACGTTCATATTGAACCGGCCTTGAAGAATCGCGCTTTTTGATCCATTTATAGTCGGCCAGCATATTGTTTCCATCACCGGCTTCGTTGCCCAGTGACCAGATGATCACCGATGGATGATTTTTGTCCCTTTCAACCAGGTTAACAGTCCTATCGAGGTGTGATGCAGCCCATTCCTGACGGTCAGCCAGCGTAACATCCTTTTCATAACCTATTCCATGTGATTCGATATTGGCTTCATCGATCAGATAAAGGCCATATTGATCGCAAAGCTGGTACCACCGCTCCGGCTGCGGATAATGGGATGTTCTGACAGCATTGATATTATTGGCCTTCATGAGCAGGATATCTTTTCTCATGGTCTCTTCGTCGATCACATGACCTTTTTCAGGATGGTGCTCATGGATGTTCACCCCCTTGAGGTAAACATATTTCCCGTTGACCAGCAGCTGTTTATCTTTGATTTCTACATTTCTGAATCCGATGGGCATGCTGACAAATTCAATGTTCCTCCCCGAATTGTTTTTCAGTCCAATGAGGAGAGTATAGAGATTCGGATCTTCAGCCGACCATTTCCTGATATTTTTCAGGGTGCCTGAGAACACGGCTTTTTGGGAATCCTCACTGACCTCCATCTTTTTGATATCCCGGTAAAGATTTGTTCGGCCATCCATGATGTTCACCTCAATCTGATAGACAGAATCGGGCGTGTTATAGTTCCGGATATCCAGGTCGAGATCGAACTGTCCATCACGATAGTCGTTAATTAGCCCGGCATGGACAAAAACATCGGACACATGGACTCTATTGGTTGAGTAGAGATAGACATCCCGGGTAATTCCGCTTAACCGCCAGAAGTCCTGATCTTCCAGATAAGATCCGTCGGACCATCGATATACCTCGACAGCCAGGGAATTTTTTCCCTTTTTGATCAATCGCGTGATATTGAAATCACTTGGGGTTTTGCTGTCTTCACTGTATCCGGCCAATTCCCCGTTTACATATACATAAAATGCAGAGGTAACTGCCCCGAAATGCAGAAACACTTCCCTGCCCTGCCATAATGGAGGAATATGAAACTCACGTTTATAGCTTCCCACGGGGTTATCATTTTCGGGAACATTGGGCGGGGCTGCCGTAAAGCCAAAACCAGCACTCACATAGATCGGAAGCCCGTATCCCAAAATCTCCCAGTTCGACGGAACCTCTATGACATCCCAATCACGGGTGTCATAATCATCTTTAAAAAAATAGAACGGACGTTCAGCCGGGCTTTTCGAAAAATGAAATGACCATTTTCCATTGAGCGATCTAAAGAATTCGGATCCTTCATGATTGCCGGCCAAAGCAGCATTCTCGGTACCGTAGGAGAAATAGCTGGCACGTGCAGGCTCTTTATTGATATTGGAAACGGCCGGATTTTCCCAGTCATGTGGCAGTTTTTCAGGAAAAGCAACTCCTTCGTATTTACTGTACCGGGGGGTGCAGCCTGCTCCAAGCAATAGGGCGCCGGCCAAAAATATCAGGGAAGAGATCGATTTCATAATGATTGATTATTGATGAGAGGCAGACCAACTGTTTTTGACAGAAACTCAAAAGTTGCAGTATATACTTTCATCCATTCAGGATTGGTGTAAACGCAAGCGATTACATGGGCTCCGGCATCCGGAAATGCAACAAACGCTTTCTGTTCAGGAGAGGTTCCCAGATGATCAAACATCCAGCGTATAGCGGATACACTGACTACCTCATCCTGATGCTCCTGATCTCTGTAGTAACAGCCAACAAAAACAGGCTGAGTAACCTTCTTAAACTCTCTGACTTTCATGGTTTTCTCAACCAGTTGTTGCAGGTATACGGTTCCCTCCACCCGATAGGTCTGATACCAGTAAGGATCAGTGACAGGATTTTTTTCGAGCACCCGGTATTTTCCGCCAAAAACCATTCTTCCTAATTGAACCCCGTATGGCCGTGCCAGTATCCAGCTGGCTTTATTGGCAATTTTGACACAAGGAGAATACAGGATCACTGCTGCAATATCATCGGGATATTCGGCCGCCATGTGAAGCGCGAGTGTTCCGCCTGTCGATGTCCCCATCAGGATGATTCTTTTCCCCAAAGCCTTTGCCAACACGAGTGCCTCTTTAGCGGAATTCCACAGATTATCGGGAGTCATGTTCAGCAGGGCATCATTGGTAATGAGTCCATGCTCTGCCAACCTCGGGATATAGGTGTTCATGCCGAATGCCTTTCCGATATTGATGTGCGAAGGATAACCTTCTTGAGGGGAGGCGGAAAAACCATGCAGATAAAGCAGGCAGTACTCCGTCTGTTCTCTCGTCGAATCATTTGCATAATGCACCTGCGAAGCATTCGCCGGCCTGATATTTTGGATTGCCATCTCTCTGTCGTTCACATATTTGCCAACTTCCGGGGAAGTTAGCATAACAGATGGCAAATCTTTAGTCAAGATCGGTTTCGGCATCCCTGGCCCGGCAATCAGAGCAATGACCAGAACCAGTAACAGAGCCAGAATAATGATCAGCGCTCTCTTTTTCTTTTTATCAGGCATCGGCTGAACTATTGGTGGAAATCAATGGAACAGGACACCCTGCTCCGCAGTAGCCAGAATGTCGGCAATGTGCATACATCGAATGCCCAGATGGTGCTTCCGGATATAGGAATCGAGATGCATCAGGCACG
>JAQWAJ010000401.1 GCA_028707745.1 Bacteroidales bacterium
ATCTTGTCAGCATCAGCATTTCGTCTGACCAGAAAAGTGATATCCTGTTGATGGTATCCCTTATTGACCAGCAGGTCCTCCACCATAGCAGGCAAATCCTGATTCAGTTTTTCATTCCAGTCGTTTTCCTTATCGGTGGTATCCAGGAAACGCACTTCCACCCTGCCCTCCAGGGATGCCTTGCCTCCGTTATCCTGATGAGATCCGGCAAACACCTGGCTGATAATCTCTCCCCGGCCATCTTCAACCGTTCCATCGGCAGGTGACGGCAAATCGAGGTTGGCAGCAATGATCCCAGGCAATTCTGAAAAAGCACCGTTATTGAATTCGATGATCGCTTTACGGCTTCGTTGGTTCCGGTCGAGCGGTAAAGTCTCACAATCAAATGCCTTCAGGTCGTTCACTGCGGCTGAATGCAATAGTCGCCAGTTACTGTTTCTCCATCGGTACAGAGATTGCTTGATATCGCCGACCACCATGCTCAACCCATTGGACGACAAGCTGTCAACAATCAGCGGTTTGAAATTCTTCCATTGCAGGTCGGATGTATCCTGGAACTCATCGATCAGAAAATGGCTATAGTAAGTACCCGTTTTCTCATAGATGAATGGAGACGGATTATCTCCGATTATCTGATTCACAATAGGTTGCGAGAGACTAAGGATCAGCTGATCATTTTCATTAATATAAGCCCGGAGATAGTCAAACACAAATGAGGTAAATCCGAGGGCAAAGAGGTTTTTATTGACGGCCTTTGCTGAGTTATAATGAATATATTGGTCGTCAAAAAGGCGGATAGCCCTGTCCATCAACTGATTCAGCTCCGGATAAAGGTTACTGATAATACCGTTTCGGATAGCAGGAGGAGTCTTTTTGCTGACCCATTTATCCGGATTATTCAGGCTCTCGAGTGCGCGTGTGCGTGAGCTTTCCTTCGAGTCCCCGAGTTTCACAAGATATCCGGCCGGGCCGGCCATTCCGTAGCTGAAATCCGCGATTGAATAGCCGCTATTGGAGATCAGGGTGGAAGCTTCGGAAGCGATTTTTGCTTTAGCGTCATTAAATTCCTTGATCGCTCTCCGGCAGAAATTTTTCAGCCGGGAAATATCTTCCGGTGTGGGAATTGACGAGGGATCTGAGATAAAGGAAACCAGGACGTCTTCCTTCAGCAGTTCATCACCAAGCCGAAACAGATCGGATTCAAGCCTGTGCCAGATTTCCCTGTTTTCCATCCGTTCGTTGACCCACTCCACCAACCAGGCCATAAGCTCTTTGTTGTCAGCAGATTCCGTGAAAATATATCTGGAAAACTTCTCAAGAACAAGCTTGGTATCCAGTTCAAGCTGGAAGGTCGATGACAATCCGGATTCACGGGCAAAAGCTCTCAGTACCTGTTGAAAAAAGCTATCGATGGTTCCGATGGAAATCCGGGTATAATCATGAAGCATCTGTGCCTTGATGCGCCCGGCGGTTAGCTGCACCCACAGCACATCTTTCGCAAAGTAAGCGGTTAAAAACTCCAGATGTTTTGAATCTTCGGGCAATCGGTCGAGGAGATCCAGTTCCGACAGAATTCTGCCTTTCATCTCATCGGCAGCTTTGTTCGTAAACGTCACAGCCAGAATTCTGGAATAATCTCCGGCAGATTCAAATATCTGTTGCAGGTATTTCCTGACCAGCATAAAGGTTTTACCTGATCCGGCTGAGGCCCGATAGACTATGAATTTCGACAATTTGCGGTTTTAAGGGCTATCAAGATAGGAAAAGCTTCAATGACTTTCGATAATAAAAGAAGGATCATTGATATCAAAACGGAGTGCCTGAGCAGCCAGTTTTATGGATTCCAGCCGGCCCACCTCGAACCAGAAAGCAGGAGACTGGTCCCAGGTGAGGATTTTTTCATTGGCAGCCAGATCCAGTATCCACGGGATCAATCCGAATACTTTTTCATCCGGAAATTTTTCGAACAGGCGGGTTGACATTACATAAACACCACTGAATGCAGTGGGTTTAAGCCCCTTTTTACTATCCCGGGTAACGAAGCACAGATTTTTCTCGGGGAATTCCCATCCGCAAAGTCTGCCAGTTGCATCGACCAGGAAATTTCTGGTAGTCGGTCTGTTTTTCACGGCGAGTGTCACCAGTGCATCCTTTTCCTGATGGAAGGCGCATAGTGCATGATAATCCATATTGCTCAGGATGTCCACGTTGTGCACGAGTATATTTTCCTCTCCCTGAAAAAACGAAGCGGCTTTTTTCACAGCGCCACCAGTATCCAAAAGCTCATCAGATTCATCAGAAATGCAGATATCCAGGCCGAAGTTGTTGTTTGACCGGAGAAAATCGATGACTTGTCCCGAAAAGTGATGAACATTGATTACCAGGCTGCGGAAACCGGCTCCGGCCAGGCGGCGGATCACAATTTCGAGCAGTTGATAATCACCGATTTTTACCAGCGCTTTCGGGGCATTATCTGTCAGAGGCTGCAAACGGGTTCCTATTCCGGCTGCCAGGATAAATGCTTTCATTTTTCGTCAGGGTTTTTAGAGATGTCTGCCTCGATTTTCTTCATACTGTGGTGATTCGGCAATTCGCAAAGTATTCTCCACAGCTCCGGAATTTCCGGTTCGATCCTGAAATGGGTGGTGACCCATTCGAGATTGATCATTGCCGGTGGAATGCTCTGAAGGAATCCCTTTTTCTTCTCGATCAGTCCACGGAATCCGAAAGCCCCGAGAGCCTGCATTTTCCGGATCAGCACAAATCCGGGATAGTATCGGTCCATGAGCGCCGGCCAGGTGGGATCGT
>JAQWAJ010000402.1 GCA_028707745.1 Bacteroidales bacterium
GGAATTTGAATCTGAAGCCGGATTCTCCTTAAAGATGCTGATCGAAATGGATTCGAAGAGCCTGAATGCCTTTCTGGATAAGCATTATGAGCTGAACCCTGAAAATATCGAACTACTTGCCGATGTGCTGATCGAAATATCTGATGACCCGGGCATAAACACCCGGATGTCATTGGCTCGTGCCATGGAGCTGCTGCGAATCATCGATGAGCGGAGTAAAACCTACTCTGCCGAACGTGCGGGGAAAATTGCATTCATTCATGACAAGATTGAAGGGAAACTATTATAATACTGAATTATGAAGACAAAATCACTGTTCCTGGTTGCCGGAATTTTCGGACTTGTTTCGTTGGTCAGTCCGGCATACGGACAGCTGACGGGTGGGTTGGGTTTTTTCAAGGGAGGTATCCATACCATCCAATACAGCGAACTGAACGGCTCCCTGCCGTCGGGCTACCCGCAGATTTCCAATAAACCTTTTGTCACGGCAGGCGCCGGATACGGGATCATTAAAAACTTTGTCATCGGCGGCGAAGGCGGAACCCTGCATGCCGGCTCTTTCACCAAAGAGAACCAACAGGTTGATCTGTCAGGTGACTATGGATATTTTTCAGTCGGATATGTCGTTTATCACCATAAGGGATATCTGATTTATCCGTTACTCTCGATCGGAAACAACACCCAGGAGATGTACATCCATCAGAAAGCGGAGAACGCCTCTTTCGAAAATGTTACCGGTGAACCCTTTCAGGCAACAACCCTGAAGAATGACGCCAAAATGATGAAGGTTTCGGTGGCCGGAGTGTATACCCTCAAGGGTAGCCGGGCCGAAAAGATTACCGGCGGACTGATGCTCGGATTCGAAGCCGGGTACCAGATGAACTACAAGAAAGGCGTTTGGACCTACGACGGCGGCGACATCACCGATGGACCGGATTTCAGCAGCAACGGATTTTTTATCCAGCTGTTGATTGGCGGCGGCGGTGTGGTGAAAAAGTAGAAATCGCTACTGTACGGTTGGTAAACCGATCAACTTGTATGTTCCGTTTGAACTCACTTCAAGCAATATGCTTTCATACGGTCTGAAGGTGAGCTGAATATCCACACTTTTTTTATCCAGATTGACGGCGATGGTCCGGTTCAGCGTTTCTGACGTATCGGCCTGACCATATTTTACCGGATAGGTGAACTCCTTGGCCACCGGGTGCGCCAGGAAAATATAGTATTTGTCCTGCTCTTTCCTGCACCAGAAGTAGGGCAGATCGTTCCCCTCCACAACCGGCTTCGATATTTTCATCGCCGGCCAGTCGGACTTGCTCAGCTCAACCAGTTTTGTTGCGAGCTCGCCAAAATCAACATGTTTCATATAGCCAGCTTCCTCCGGTTTCTGCTTCAGACAAATCGGAAAACCACCCTTGGCCAGTTCAACCATGGTTTTCAATACCTCATAATCCAAAAACCGGGCATCTACATACAAACTCTTAAAATTGCACGTGCCTGATCGTAAAGACGTGTAATTATGCGCCCCTGCAGCGGTTACTGCGCCTTTTTTCAGGAAATCCCCATTGATCCACAAGGGCTGATAACCCCTGATCTCCTCTGGAACTACCTGATACCGGCACTCATATTCACCCCACGCCCATGGATACTGTTTCTCCTTTGGCATTTCACCGGCAATCCAGGTGTCTTCAATAGGCAGATAAATAGCTACGTCTGAGAATACATCACCTTTGCGCATATAGTCAGATACCGTTGTAAGATATTGGTTAAATGAAGGCAGATGGGGTGAGAGGGCGCCGGCTTTGCCCACATGAACGGTGGCATAAAATGAAACGCTGTCAGAACCTTTTGTATTATAAGGAGTTCCATGCCAGAAAATCTGATTGACACCATGGGCGAAAATGGCATCGGCAACGATCTTCAGATCGGTGACCTTCTCCTCACGCATGTGCTCGCGCGGCCATCCGTACAGGCAGGTAAAAGTTTCAGAGGTAACCACCTGGTGACCTGCCAGAGCCGCAGATGACGCAACAATCCTCGAAAAGGTCGGCTCATAAAGCATGGCCTCGGTTTCCGGAACATCCAGCGCTGCATAGGCGCTGATCAGATCGGTGGGAGAACCCGAACACTGACCCCTGCTGTACCCACCCAGGCGATGGGCCTCTTCGGTGAATGGAACATAAAAGTTATTGATCACCAAACTGGATATCAGCTTCATGTAATCGTAACGTTGTCCTTCATATTCGGCTGTGAGAATGCCACGTTTCATGAAAGGAACAATATCATATCCGAAACGGGCCTTGAAAATCGAGTCAAAACCATCGGTCCACAGGTTTCTTGTGTCGACCTCCCACGAATCGACAAAAATTCCGGATGGGCGGCCCGTTTTCATGGCAGGCTCAAGAGCTTTGCCCATACGGCTCGCGTAATGCTCGAAAGCCGGTTTGTTCAGATGATCGATCACCAGGGCCTGCTTGGGATAGTCCCACGTGCCGTTGATCCACTGCCGGAAATCCGGATTATTGAAAGATTTTGTACTCTCCCCGGGCGTTACCTGAAGATCTCCGAATGGCCAGAACGACCCGAACGTGAAATCAACCGTCAGACCCAATGAGTCGCCGTAATGTTTGCAGTATTGGACCACATCGATCCACTCTTTGCCCAGCCATTGCTGCCTCGGCGTGATGTTGACCGTATCTTTTTCCGATCGGTTCAAAGGATAGATCCAGGCTACTTCAACACCGCCGAACCCGTTTTCCTTCAACCAGTCAAGCTGGGTACCTATATCTTGCTTTTTGATTTCCGA
>JAQWAJ010000403.1 GCA_028707745.1 Bacteroidales bacterium
GCGCCAGCACCTGCTTCTTTCCCAGCGATAGCATCGGGATTGTCGTGCTCTCCAACCAAAACGGATCACAGATACCGGGAATCGTCAGGAACTACATCTCCGACCGGCTGTTGAATGAGAAATATGTTGACTGGAGCAGCAAGAGCAAAAAAACCGTCGATACTTCTCTGAAGACCATTAAAGAAGCTTTGAAGACCGCTTCGTCGAACCGGAAGCCCAACGCTCCGGCCACCCATCCGATCAGGGATTATGAAGGGATTTATACCAACAAAGGGTATGGGAACTTCATCGTGGAGATCAAAAATGATACCCTGTTTGCCAGAGTTCAGGATAAGAAATTCTGGTTGCAGCACCACCATTATGACATATTCAACGGCTGGTTGGTTCAAAAGCCCGGAAAGCCGGATACAGTGGATCAGCAACCTGTATTGTTTCAGTTCAACATGGATCTTTCTGGGGATATTCAGAGCACTTCCGTCCAGCTGGAGCCTACGATAAAACCCATCGGGTTCGATCGGTCGGCCAAAGAATTGGCCGTGACTCAGGATGACCTGACGAAATATACAGGTGAATATATACTGGGGGGTATGGTCGCCAAATTCTATTTAAAGGGGACCAACGTCCTGTACCTGCTTGTTCCCGGTCAGCCTGAATATGAGATGGTTCCTGTTGAAAAGGACCGGTTTGGCCTGAAAACCATAAAGGGTTATTATACCAAGTTTACGGTTACCGAAAAGGGAGAGGTTACCGAGGTGATTTTCCAGCAACCCAACGGGAATTTCAAGGCGACGAAGAAAAAATGAAGTTGGGAATAGCCCCTGCTTTCGCAGGGGTGACAGAAAAGCAATTTCGCAAGGGAGACAACGCTCTGGCATCTGCCCTGAAGGGGCAGCCCCTGAGTTACCGCCGGTGAAACCGGCGGTTAGCTCCTCTGCCTTGAGCAACAGGTTCTGCCTAAAAGCTGTTCGTGTATTTTCCCCACAGCTCATCAACCAGCTTCCAATACCGCGCAACGGCCGATTCGGCCAGGTCGTTGGAATATTTGGTGAGCATCTCTTTGGCTTTCTTCGGATTGGCCTTGTAAACCTCAAGCACCTCAGACTCAAAGGTTGACTGATTGGAGAGAGCCTTGCTTTCAATCTCTTTCCAAACTACTTCAACATCTTTGCTCATAGGCTGATAGCGTATTTTACACAGCTGACTGACCTGGCGGTATGCCCACCAGGCGCTCCCGCGGTTGAACTGGCGGCGCCCATCGATCATGTATGATTCAGGCATGGTGGTGTTGCCGCAATAGAACGGGGTATGGGGAGTGGTAGCCGCATTGTCGTAGCCCAGCCAGACCACTCCGCCGATTGCATCGGGTAACCAGCTGCGCGACTGGGTGATCTGCAAATAAGTGGTAAACGGGCAGGCGATGGTGCGCTCGTAATTGATTTTCAGAAGTTTGCGCATGTCTCCGGCCAAAAACGGGGTGGCTACGGTGCTCTTGACCACTTTACCGTCCTTGTCGACCGAGGTCATGCCACTGGTCATGTCGAACGGGGTCTCCTGATAGTAATCGCGGAATAGGTCGAACATATCCTGCATCGAAACTTTCTTCTCGGGTTTAACCGACATCGGATAATTTTCAGCATTGGCATCGAGCTTCAGTGACGGGGCAAGCAAACTCAATACGCGCCATTCACGCCGGCGGCACATCAGACTGGTACGGTCGGCATAGGCATAGCAAAATTCAAATGGCTGGCCACTGTTGGGATCCCAGAATCCAAGCTCCTGAGCCAGTGAAAAAACATTGTCGGAAGCCATATAGTTCTCGGGGTCCTTCAGGTTAAGAGTGCGGATCCGACTGGCATTGGCCGATACCCCGACTTCATCATCCGGAATCCGGACGGCTGCCCAGACGGCTCCCTTTTTGCCTTTTCCCGGACCAAGGATCTCAAAATACCACGTCTCCTGCGGATCAGCAAAAGTGAATATCTCACCGGCATCATTATAGCCGTATTCTTTAGTGAGCTCATCAATTAACCGGATGGCTTCCCTGCATGTTTTGGTCCGTTCCAAAACCAGCCGGTAAAGCTCCGGGCAGTCGATCATACCGTTGTCGGACTGCATTTCACGTTTACCACCAAAAGTTGATTCCCCGATAGCCAGCTGATATTCATTCATCACCGGATAGGCCGTATTGATATAAGCATAGGTTTCAGCAACCTGCGGGATCTTGCCTTTTTCAACCACATCCGGATCGTTCGGGAATTTTGCCCGCTTGGGTTCAACATAAACCGGGCACATCGACCCGGCCGGATGTTTCTGATGAGGAACGATGTTGACCCAGGTGCGGTCGGAACCGCTATCGCAGGTATGAGAAGTCATCGTTGACCCGTCGGCCGAAGCTTTTTTTCCGACCAGGATACTGGTGCAATTGTCAGATACTATGAACTCCTGCCCAAACGAAGAGTTAACGGCAAGGAATAAGCTGGCGCAAATTGCCAGAAAAGCAATTTTTCTAATAGATAACATATCTGGTTACATTAAATCATAAAATCGAAAGCTGCCGGCACTGTTTACCGTTTGATCGGTTTTTTGATGAATTTCTTAGCAATCAGGTCCAGCTCGGGACCAGTCAGTGTGCTGGTTTTTTTGAGTAATCCGGTGAAAAAGGTTACTTCGTCGGGTTGGGCAGGGCACCCGACATTTGACAGGATGGCGTTACCTTTTTTATCTTTTGCCGGCATTCTGGAGTCGCTCAGCAGATTACCCTTTTTATCGAAGATCAGGAAGTAGGGGATACCCTGATTTTCTCCGC
>JAQWAJ010000404.1 GCA_028707745.1 Bacteroidales bacterium
GCGGTCGCCCGCGCTGACGGGAGTGCTCCTGCATTACAAAGGGAATACCTTCATCGTCAGATGGAACGACCGAAGCATGGATGCTGATGCCTATGTACTATTCCAGACCGGATTCGACGGGAAAGCCTCCGGCATCACGATGAAGGCCATCTCTCCGCTGACCGACTTCAGCTTTGATTTTCAGGATCTGGAGTTCAGGCGGGTAAATTAACCAACGTTATAGATTCGCTGCTACAAAATCACCGGTTTCACTGGTCGTTGCAGGATTTACCGGTTTCAGATCGGCAGTCAGGATATTTCTCCGGATGGTCGTTTCTACGGCGTTCTCTATGGCATCAGCTTCGGCAGCAAGGCCAAATGCCGTGCGCAGAAGCATGGCGGCTGAGAGAATTGTAGCCAGCGGGTTGGCAATATTTTTACCGGCGCCTTCAGGGTAGCTTCCGTGGATGGGTTCAAACAGCGGAACCCGGTCGCCAATGGATGCTGACGGCAATAGCCCGATGGAGCCGCTGATGACGCTGGCCTCATCGGAAAGGATATCCCCGAACAGGTTTTCAGTTAGCATGACATCGAACCGTTTTGGATTGGTAATGAGCTGCATGGCAGCATTATCCACAAACAGGTAATCGAGTTCTATATCCGGATAATCCGGTGCCATAGCCGTAACCACCCGGCGCCACAAACGGGATGTTTCGAGAACATTGGCTTTATCGACAAGGGTAACCTTTTTCCGGCGCAAGCGGGCCATTTTGAAAGCGACATGGGCAATTCGTTCGATCTCTTCCACCGAATAGAGGCAGGTATCGACGGCCAAAGTGCCGTTGTTGCGGAGTTCCCGCGGCTCGCCAAAATAGAGTCCCCCGGTGAGTTCCCGTACCACCAGCAGGTCGGCACCCTGTATCCGCTCCTCTTTCAGCGGACTCAGGTCGAGCAGTTCAGGGTACATCTTTACCGGGCGCAGGTTGGCGTACAGTCCCAGTTTTTTACGCATAGCCAGCAAACCCTGTTCCGGTCTGACTTTGGCATCAGGATTTTTATCATACAGCGGATCGCCGATGGCACCGAAGAGGATGGCATCCGCTTCGGTGCAAATCCGGTGAGTTTCATCGGGATAAGGGTCCATTCCCTCACGCATGGCGGAGCCCCCGATCAGACCATATCGGTATAAAAAACGATGCCCGAAACGGTTAGCCACGGCATCAAGCACTTTCACAGCTTCGGCAATGATTTCAGGGCCGATGCCGTCGCCCGGAAGAACAGCTATTTTGTATTCCACAGCAAATTTTTTTAGTGATTGGATTCGTATTCAACAATTTTACTTTTCAGTCCGGCCAGATAATCGATCAGGTCACTGCCCGACAGAAGGCACTCTTTGCGGAACGGATTGATGTCAAAAGGAATATTTACCGCTGATTTAGGCAGACTAACAACCTGATTGTCAAGATCTACCGTCAAATGTGCATCCGGATTTAACTGACAGAAATCCGTGATTTGAGCCAGTTGCTCCTCACTGACCTCCACCGGCAAAAGTCCGTTGTTCAGGACATTGTTATGAAAAATATCGGCAAATCCCGATGAGATAATTACCCGGAAGCCGTATTGATAAAGGGCCCAGGCGGCATGCTCACGGGAGGAGCCACAGCCAAAATTTTTCCCGGTCAGTAGAATCCGGCTCTGACCGTTAGGTTTGTTCAGGGCAAATTCGGGGTCGGGTGTTCCATCAGGGCGATAGCGCCAGTCGTAGAAAAGGTTTTTACCAAATCCGGATGAGTCAACCGATTTGAGAAAGCGGGCCGGAATGATCCGGTCGGTATCGATATTATCTGCCTGCAGCAGGGCCACGGGAGATGTTATGGTGTTGATGGGTTCGAAAGGCATGTTGATGTGTTGATGTGCTGATTAGTTGATGTGCTGATTAGCTGATGTGCTGATGTGCTGATTGGTTTGGAAGGCTGGTTCGGGGCTCACCGATTTTGCCGGTTATGGCTGCAACGGCGGCTGTCAGCGGGCTGGCGAGCAAAGTTCGGGCGCCCGGGCCCTGGCGGCCTTCGAAGTTTCGGTTCGAGGTTGAAACGCAGTATTTTCCGGCCGGAACTTTGTCGTCATTCATAGCCAGGCAGGCAGAACAGCCGGGCTGGCGGAGCTCAAATCCGGCTTCGTTTAATATCTCTTCGATTCCTTCCTCGCGGGCCTGAAGTTCGACCTGTTTGGAGCCGGGAACGATCCAGACGGTAACGCCATCGGCTTTGTGATGCCCTTTCACCAGAGCGGCGAAATCACGCAGATCCTCGATCCGGCCATTGGTGCAGCTTCCGAGAAATACATAATCGATCTTTTTCCCGATCATTTTTTCGCCGCTGCTGAATCCCATGTATTCCAGCGCTTTCCGGTTCCTATCAGGAATGGTTCCGTCGACCGGAATCCCGGTGCTCAGATCAGTGCCCCAGGTAATCATCGGAGCGATATCTGAAGCCTCAAATCTCTTTTCGTGATCGAACCGGGCATCATCATCACTTTTCAGTGATTTCCAGCTGTTTACCGTAGCCTTCCAGTTTTCTCCGGCTGGTGTATAAGGTTTGCCGGCCAGGTATTGGAAAGTGGTTTCATCCGGGGCGATCAGTCCGCCTCGCGCGCCCATCTCGCTGGCCATATTGCAGACAGTCATACGGCCCTCCATGCATAGAGCGCGGATCACTTCACCTGCAAATTCCACAAAAAATCCCGTTCCGGCGCCGGTGCCCAAACGGGATATAACATACAGGATCAGGTCTTTGGAGGTAACCCCTGCCTGCAGTTGTCCGTCGA
>JAQWAJ010000405.1 GCA_028707745.1 Bacteroidales bacterium
ATTTTAAAAATTATTGATTATCGATCACTACCGATAAGTCATTTATCGTGCCAAAACGTACAATGATCAGAATATCAATGAGATAACAAATGCTTATAAACGAGGGCTGACTTCCGGTGTCATAAAACAGGACAAATAGCCTACGGTAACTGTGAGAAAAAGTGACACTGTCCAAAAACAGGACAGCTCCTGATGCAGGAGGGATCAGAAACTGATGTTGTACTTTTTGAGTTTCTGGTAGAGGGTGTTTCTGCTGATTCCGAGAGTCTTGGCTGCCGTACTCATGTTGTGGCTGAGCGCTTCAAGTGTGGTAAGGATGGCCTCCTTTTCCAGGTCATCAAGCGTTCTTAACAGAGGGGCCGATGCAGATATGGAGGGCTGAGCGGGATGACCTTCCGCTCCGTGGGGTTCTGAGAGCTCCCTGAACTCCCGGTCCATCTGGTTGGGGGTGAGATTTCCGCCCAGAATGACGAGTTTTTCCGCAAAGTTTTCCAGCTCACGGGTATTGCCGGGCCACTGATAAGCCATGATCTGGCCAATCAGATCGATCGCGATTTCAGGAACCGGCATCTGAAGTTTGGTGGCTTTGTGCTTGATAAAATACCGCAACAGAGGCAGGATATCCTCGGTTCGCTCACGCAAAGGGGGAATAGTGATGGTGATCACGTTCAGCCGGTAATAGAGATCGAGCCTGAACCGGCCGGCTTTGATCTCCTCTTCGAGATTCTTGTTGGTGGCTGCAATAATCCTAACGTCAATGGGAATGTTTTTGGAACTTCCGATCCTGCTGACACAATTCTCCTGCAGGACACGCAGTAAACGGACCTGCATATCGACCGACATTTCGCCGATCTCGTCCAGAAACAGGGTGCCTTTATCGGCCAGCTCAAACTTGCCGGGATTTCCTCCCTTCTTGGCCCCGGTAAATGCCCCCTCTGAATAGCCAAACAACTCACTCTCAATAAGAGTGGGGGAGATCGCCCCGCAATTCAATGCCACAAACGCTTCATCCCGGCGGTCGCTGGCGTTGTGTATCGACTGGGCAAACAACTCCTTGCCGGTACCACTCTCCCCGGCTATGAGAATCGATGTGGTACTGCCGGCAACGGTCCGCGCATATTTTACCGTTTCCTTGATTTTTTTTGAATTGCCGATAATATCTGCAAAAGTATAACGCGCCTGCTGCCCGATATATTTGTTCAGGGCTTTAAGCATCCGGCTTAATGGTCTGAATGTCAACAAGTAGCCAAGAATCTGGTTTTGTGGCGTATTGATCGGATAGAGGTTGATGATGTATTGAGCTGTGGTTTGTAAGCCCATCGATATCTCCTCGTCTTGAACCGGATGTTCGGTGAGTACCCGTTTTTTTAGTTTACTCCACCCGTTGACGAACTGACTGATGGGTTTGTCTAAAAGTTCCAGTCTCCTGATATTGAGTGTGTCACAAGCCGAGTTGTTAACCCAGTGTATGTCGTCGCTCATGTCCACCGCAATCACCCCATACGCCAGATTATTCATCATGGCAAAGGCATACATGTTGGAATCATAGAGTTGCTTCTGCATCTCCCGGTTCCGGATCTCGTTCTCGATGGCTTTTACCGTTGCAACAACCAGACCGAGGGTATGAAGATGAACCTTAAAGCTCTCTCCGGTCAGATTGATGGTACCAATGATCTCTCCACCGGTATTGTGAATGGTTGCAGCCGAGCAGGTCCAGCTTTCGAAGGCCGATAGAAAATGTTCCGTTGCGGTTACCTGGATGGGTTTATCTTCAATAAGAGCAGTACCCATTGCATTGGTACCGATGCTTTTCTCCGACATGTATGCCCCGGGAATGATCCGCATACGTTCGGCCTCCTGCATGATCTGATTGTCCCCCAGAATCTTTAAGATACAACCTTCGTTATCGGTGAGAATGATAAAATAGCCCGATCCTTCAATAACATCCCTGAGCTCAGTGATCAGGGGCGCTGCAATCTCAATAAGATCATGGCTTCTCTCCAGCTTTTCATACAACTCGTCGATGACGGCAACTTTCCGCGGAAAAATGATGTTGGTATCGATCCCGAACCGCTCACTCCGTTCGTGGGATTTCTCAATGATTGCATGGTGTTCCTGAAGAGCTTTTTTTCCCATCCCTTGAAAATAGATTGGGTAAAGTTACACAATTATCACGCTGAATTACTTGCGTGTTCAGGAGGAGAGTGCCAGGTCCGGCCAGATAAAAGCCGCTATTTCAATCCACCCATATTCCTCCCGTAAAACCTCTTGGCATCTTTGGGAAACTCATGATTACAGGGGCCGGATAAACATCCCCCTTCACACGACATCACCTCAACCAGCTGCCCCTCGCTGGCTCCTTTTTTTGCCATAGCCGAAAGTGTTTTGAGTTGTTTTGAGTCCAATCCGTTAATAATCAAAGAAGTAGTATCTGATTCACATTTTTTGAGGAGCGCCTCACTGGCCCCGCCCGATTGGCAATAGTTTCTGGAAAGCTGATCAATTTCCGGATCCAGGGCAGATTCCTCACATTCGAGCACCGGAATTTCCCATCCGTTAAACAGGCAGGCCAATTCTTCAAATGTCATCGTCCAGTCGATATCCGGATTATCCCGGACCTCTTTTCGCTTGGCCAGACAGGGGCCGATAAAAACCACCGGCTCGCCGGGATAGAGCTAGGGTACGTTCCCGCAGCATAATGTCCACCTTCGATAAATCGACCGGAAAATCCTTCCCGCTGCCCCGGGAGTGGTTTTTATAAATATTATGCATCTTTTCTATTCA
>JAQWAJ010000406.1 GCA_028707745.1 Bacteroidales bacterium
TTTTTTTGTCATGGCAGATAAAAAGAACCCCGCCTAAGCGGGGTCGTATAATCAGGTGTTAATCATCATGGGCATCAGCAGCATCAGCAGGCTTTCGTCTTCTGACTCCTCCTCTTTCGGGAGAAGGATTCCGGCGCGGGTGGGATCAGCGAGTTCGACAATCACTTCCTCTCCGGAGATATTACTAAGTATATCAATGAGGAACAGCGATTTAAAGCCGATTTCCATGTGGTCGCCGCCATACTGGCAATTGAGTTTTTCAACAGCTGAAATCGAATAATCGATATCCTGTGCCGAAACAACCAGCTGATTGGCATTGAGTTGAAGTTTCACCAGGTTACTGGCCTGATTGGAGTAAACAGAAACCCTGCGGAGGGTGTTCAGGAAGAGAACCCGGTTAATAAATGCCCTGTTCGGGTTATTCTTTGGAATAACTGATTCATAGGCAGGATAATTTCCTTCGACCAGCCGGCAGATGAGTTTGTATTCTGAGAGGGTGAAAATGGCATTCTTTTCATCGAACGCCAGGTTGACGTCATTCTCTTCCCTCGGGAGGATATTCTTCAGCAGGTTTGCCGGTTTCTTCGGCAGGATGAATGAGGAATCGTTTTCACTGGTAATATCTTTCCTGCGATATCTGACGAGTTTATGGGCGTCAGATGAAACAAAGGTTACCTGATCGGGGCGAAGCTCAATCAGGATACCGTTCATCACCGGCCTGAGTTCGTCATCAGCCGTTGCAAACAGGGTGCGGTTGATTCCCTTGTACAGAGAGTCGGCCGGGAAAGTAACCTCTGTGATGCGGTCTTCTTTCAGCACCTGTAAAACCGGAAAATCGATACCCGGTTTTCCGACAATACTGAATTTTCCGTTTTCAGATACGATATCAATACCCAATGAATCCAGATTTACATCGAAAGTCAAAGGCTGTTCAGGGAATTCCTTTAACGTATCGATCAATATCTTAGCAGGAATTGCTATGGTACCATTGCCATCTGAATTCTCAATGGTCAGGCTGGTTATCATCGTGGTTTCGAGATCAGAAGCCGTGATCACCAGAATCCCATTATTCAATTGAAACAAAAAATTATCCAGAATCGGCAGGGAATTTTTTGTACTGATCACACGGCTAATGGCCTGAAGGTGTGATAACAGATCTGTGCTGGAAATAATAAACTTCATAGTTTAACAATCAATGGTGTCTTTTACCCTCTAAAATTAGTAAAAACCACTTGATTAGAAGTGGCGTCGGAAATTAATAATTAACAACAAATTTTATTTCGGCTGAATCATGAAATTAATCGATTTGGCGAACAACGTGTTGAACACAAAATACTGGATAACAACCCAGGATTTATCGTCAATCAGTGCCCAAAGCCGCGTATCATCCCAAATCAGGGTATTCCCTTCAGCATCCACCTTGCCAAATCCCGGGCGCTTATAAGCCACTACTTTTCTGGTTTTACCCGCATGGTCCTCGAGTATCAGGCTCCGATAGGGTTTTGCTGCCAGCAAAGAGTCGATGGTCGTGTTGGACAGATTATCGGCAAAAAACTCGAAATTAACTTTTTCAAATTGACTGATATAAAACCTTACACCAATGGTATCGATAGTTCCCGGAAAAGGAGCCCCATCGGGAGAGGTGATCAAGTATTGGTTGTTGCCGTTGCTAAGCAGATGGAAGGATGACCGGGGCTCATCAGGATTAATGACAGTTATTCCCTTGATATCATTAAAGTTATACTTAAACAAAGTGGTTGACCGCCATCCCTTCTCCTCAACAAAGAAACGGGTGGAAAGATAGCCAACGAAACCGGGTATATGAACGACAAACGGCACCGATGAGCCTTCGAGCATCATGAATGTGCCCATCTGGTCCTGAGTTGGCCCGCCTACGTATATGGTTTTCAGAAGTTTGTTTTTCTCATACACCTCAACCTTGGTATTCCGGGTGGCAAGCATCTTGACCGTATTGTCCATGGCTGAAGAGGATACCGGTGATTTTATGCGAATGCGGTTAAGCGTTTTCAACAAGTTATCGATCGCATCGGCCCTGACTACAAACCGGTCATTCACCATCCAGTGATCGCCCACGCGGCTAAGCGTAACCTGCTGATTATCTTTCTTGACCATGAAAATCCGGTCAACAGAAGCAGTGTCTTCCACTGCAAAATCCCTCAATTCCTTCTTTATACTGCTGTTACTCCTCTTTGACACCAGAAATATGGCGACAATCCCGAGAACTACAATCAGACCGATTAACATACCATTTTTCTTCATATCATTTCGAGTACTTACGTTTTCGCATTATCATATAGCCAAATCCCGCCAAAACAATGATCAGGACGGGCAGTCCCACATTGAATACACTCCAGAAACCACGCTGGGATTCAATTTTCACCCGGTCGAGCATCCTGACTTTCACCTCCCGGTTGCGCAATGCCGTCACCCCGGAATCATCCAGCAGATAATTCACGCAGTTCAGGAGAAATTCGCGGTTACCAAATGTAGTATTGGTGTATTGATCATAACCAAGCGGCTGCGTTCTGTATTTACCATCCTGCATCTTAACCACATTGCGGGCACAATCGCCATCGGCAACCACAATCATTTTAGTAGGGGCCTCACATTTGGTAAAGATTTTAAAAACGCTGTTATTGATAAAATCAGGCGCCAAGCGATTTTTAAAATGGCTGGTAAATTTACCCTCCATCATAACTGCCACCGGCATTTTCTGTAGAGAAAATTTCGAAGGGTCAAGCTTCTCGGCAAAAA
>JAQWAJ010000407.1 GCA_028707745.1 Bacteroidales bacterium
CCAGTTTGATGAACGAAGATTCAGACGCTGTTGGAGGGCTTATCGGGCAAAAATCGGAATTCGGCAGAATCGCCCAGCTGATCAGTGAATTCTTTGCCCAGAAAACGAAATTGGTGGAGGAAATTGAGGAGCGAAAAAAAATTCATGAAGAACTTATTGAGGCCAAAGAACGGGCAGAGGAGAGCGACCGGCTTAAAACCAGTTTTCTGAACAATATTTCCCACGAAATCCGAACGCCGATGAATGCGATTAACGGATTCTCGGAGCTTTTGGCCGAACCAATATTATCCGATGAGGAGAAACTGGATTTCTCAAAAATCATTTATGATAGCAGCAACCGTCTTTTGGAAGTTATTACAGATCTGATTAATATTTCTACCATCGAATCCGGACAGATGGAGATTTGTAAAGAATTAGTCAACCTGAATAGTTTGCTCCGGAGTGTTTTGGAGCAAATCAGTAATGAACTCGATTTCAAAAAAGTAAAGATAAAGCTGGATGTTGCCCTGGAAGATGAACAGTCAGGAATACGATCCGACCCATCAAAGCTGTTTCAGATTCTGACTCATCTGCTGAAGAATTCGGCGAAATTCACCCCATCCGGAAACATCGAATTTGGATATGAAATCCGTCATGGTGAGATAGAATTCTTTATATGCGATACAGGTATCGGGATTCCGACAGAGAAATTTGAAACCATATTTGCCCGGTTTCAGCAGGTCGACGACTCGACTTCACGCCAGTTCGGAGGCGCCGGCCTAGGTTTGCCTATCTCCAAAGCCTATGTCGAATTGCTGGGCGGAAAAATATGGCTGAAATCAAAAGAAGGCGAAGGCACACAATTCTACTTTACCATTCCATACATCCCCGCCTGATCCGATGTCGCTTCGTACGTTACGCGTCACGCGTCACGCGTAACGATCCTTAGTCCCCCACCTCTTTCGGCCTGCCAATCTTATGTCCTCTGAAAGCATAATAGGCAATCCATAAATAGCAAGGAACAACAATCCAGTATGCCTGCTGACGCGTGAAAACATCAGCAAGTCGCCCATATACCAGCGGAAGGATTGCGCAACCCGCAATACACATCACCAGCAATGCCGAAGCAAATTTGGTATGCTTGCCTAATCCGCCGAGAGCAAGGGGCCAGATAGCCGGCCACATAATGGCGTTGGCAAAACCTAACAGAGAAACCAGATATACGGAGGCTTTCCCGTGAACAAAAACAATCGATAATCCTAATAAAACACCGATGACTGCTGAATAACCAAGTGCCTTGGATTGTGAAAGTTTGCGCGGTATCAGGATGATTCCCAAAAGATAACCGACAACCATCGATAACATGGTGAGCGAAGCAAAGAATTTGGCTTTTTCAATGGTGTAACCGGTTGATCCTGCGTAGAGGGCAACAGTATCAGCAGCAATTACTTCGCACCCGGTATACAGAAACAGGGTGACAATACCCAGCATGAAATAGGGATACTGGTAAATGTGTTTTTTATGATTTTTTGCATCGGCTGTAGCCTGATCATCATCTTCATCACTGTGAATATCCTGTAACGGAGAGTATTTGATAGCAACTGCCAATAAGAGGAGTACGACTGCCATGATGATATATGGGACAACTACTCTGCCTGCCATGTCATTCAAAATGGCGGCTTTCTCATTCAGATCGGTCATGGTTGCCACTTTAGCCTCGATACCATCCGCACCTTTTAACACAACAAATCCGAGAATCAACGGGCTCAGAATACCAGCACACTTATTACAAATGCCCATGATACTCATCCTTTTGGCTGCACTTTCGATCGGACCGAGAATAGTCACATAAGGATTCGAGGCTGTCTGTAAGAGAGAGAGACCGGCACCCTGAACAAACAAACCGGTCAGGAACAACCAGAATGTCCTGGTTTGCCCGGCAGGAATGAAAATCAGACTTCCGATTGCCATAACCGCTAAGCCAAGAGCCATACCGTTCTTGAAACCGGTTTTATGCAGAATCCAGGAGGAGGGAATTGCCAGGCAAAAATAGGAGATGTAAAAGGCAAATGTTACAAAATAGGCCTGGAAATTCGTCAACTCACAGGCTATCCTCAGAAAAGGAATCAGCGTTGCATTTAACCAGGTTACAAATCCGAAAATGAAAAATAAAGCGCCGATAATTCCCAATGAAAGCGCGTATGAACTTTTTTGCTCTTTCGTAGAAGCTCCCGTTGTTGCCATAATCATGAAATCTGATAAATAATTGGGGCGCAATTTATAAAAAAGTCTTGACTGATTTATCATAACATCGGGTACGTTGAGAAAGCATAGCAAACCAATTAGTTTTCTTAATTTTATCCCCACATCTATTCCACCATGAAAAAAATCCTGACCGTACTGGCTTGCATCTGCTTATGCAATGGTGGATTAACCTATGCGCAAAATTCAAAAACAATGACTGACAGAAGCACTGTGTCTGGGGTCGATCTCAACAAATACCTGGGAAAATGGTATGAGATTGCCCGCTTTGACCACTCCTTCGAAAGAGGACTGGTTGGAACAACTGCAACCTATTCTCTCCTGCCAGATGGGAAAATCAGAGTTTTGAATGAGGGATACAAACATTCATTGAACGGCAAGCACAAAGTGGCTCAGGGAAAAGCAAAAATCCCGGATCCCAATGATCTTTCAAAATTAAAAGTCTCACTCTTTCTGAATTTCTATGCTGATTACCTGATCATGGAACTCGATCAGGTGAATTATCAATACGCGATGATCGGAAGCAGCTCCGA
>JAQWAJ010000408.1 GCA_028707745.1 Bacteroidales bacterium
GTATTTTTCAAACGCAAGAACTGAGGCGTTTTCAGAATTTTTTGCAACCGATACGGCAATACAGCCGCTGCCGGAACATAAATCGGCAATGGTTGCGTCTGGCTTCTGTTTGATTATACCGAGCGCTTCCTCTACCAACAGCTCGGTAAGTAAGCTGAACTATCAGTTGCTGATCATTGGTCTGGTTGTGCTGTTCATCGGTTTTCTGCTGATGGCCGGCGGCGGGTCAAAAGATCCGGCCCGGTTTGATCCGGGGATGTTCAGTTTCAGGAGAGTGACCTTCGGACCGGTTGTTACCCTGATCGGTTTTATCATCGAAGGGGTGGCCATCATGTACAGGCCCAAAAAGAAGAACGACGAATAGTTTATGGATTGGTTACAAGCCTTATTGCTCGGCATCCTTCAGGGAATAGCCGAGTTTCTTCCGATTAGCAGTGACGGACATCTGGAATTAGGGAAAGCGATACTGAACGTTGAAGGTGCAGATAACCTGCTGTTTACCATAGTTGTTCACGGAGCCACCGTGCTTGCCACCCTGATTATTTTCTGGCGCGAAATCATGCGTTTGCTGAACGGAACCTTCAAATTTCGCATGAATGAGGAGACCGAATATGTGCTGAAACTCATCGTTTCGATGATCCCGGTCGGGATTGTCGGATTCCTGATGAAAGACTGGGTGGAATCTTTTTTCAACGGCGATATTGCCTTTGTCGGGGCCATGCTACTGTTGACAGCTGCCTTTTTGTATGCCGGTCATTTTCTCGGACAGCGGAAGCAAGTAGGCAAACCCATCACCTATCTCACGGCATTTATCATGGGTATCGCCCAGGCGATTGCCGTGATGCCTGGTTTGAGTCGCTCCGGAACCACTATAGCCACCGGGATGATGCTCGGTGTTGACAAGAAAAAGCTTGCTGAATTTTCTTTTCTGATGGTGATTGTGCCAATCCTGGGCGCCAATGCACTCGAACTGAAAGATATGCTTTCACCTGATCAGGCCGGCGCGGTTGTATCGGCCGGAGTGGGGACTCTGGAGCTCATCATTGGGTTTATCGCGGCTTTCTTTACGGGACTTTTTGCCTGCTCCTGGATGATCAAACTGGTGAAAAGAGGCAAACTGATCTGGTTTGCAGTTTATTGCACCGTGATCGGGGGAGTGGCGATTGCATGGGGGATGTGGAAAGCGTAACGCGTAACGCGTCATGCGTTACGAAAAATAATTAGCATTGATGGATATAGTGCCTGGTCAGGAATATCTTGACGGACAGATTTTGGTTTTCGATAAGCCTTATGAGTGGACCTCTTTTTATCTGGTTAAAAAGGTAAGGGGAGCGCTGGAGCGTAGATATGGGTTGAAGAAGCTGAAGGTGGGGCATGCCGGGACGCTCGACCCGCTGGCCACCGGTTTGATGATCATAGCCACCGGCAAATCAACTAAACGGATAGATGAACTGCAGGCTGGGGAAAAGGAGTACCTTGCCACGATCCGTCTGGGAGCAACCACCCCGGGTTTCGACCTGGAAAAAGAGATTGACGAGGTTTTTCCTTACGAGCATATTACCCTTGAAATGATCACCGATACCCTGAAAAGGATGACCGGCGATATTGATCAGATTCCTCCCGTGTACAGCGCCAAAAAAGTCGAGGGTGAAAGAGCTTATGAAAAGGCCAGGAGAGGTGAGTATCAGGAGCTTGAACCGAAAAGAATCAATATCCGGGAGATCGAACTTTTGGGATATTCAGCGCCCGAAGTACGGGTGCGGATCGTTTGTTCGCGGGGTACCTATATTCGCTCCATCGCCCGGGATTTAGGACTTATGTTGGGCTCCGGAGGCCATTTGACCGAATTGAGGAGAACCCGGAGCGGAGATTTTACCTTGGTTAATGCATTGACGTTCGAAGAGTTCCAGAAAAAATTATTCTGAATGCAACAAACAGGATTCTGCTGCGTATAAAGGCACTCACCAGAATACTGTTTACACATGAAATTATCAAAGTTTAGGTATATCCTTCCTGAAAAGCTGATCGCTTTGCATCCCTCTGAAAATCGTGATGAAGCCAGATTGCTCGTCCTGAATCGCAAGACGGGTGAGATTGAACACAAGATATTCAAGGATGTTTTGGAATATTTTGATAATAATGATGTAATGGTTTTCAATGATACCCGGGTTTTTCCTGCCAGGTTACGTGGCAATAAGGAAAAAACCGGCGCTGAAATTGAAGTTTTTCTGCTCCGCGAACTGAACCGGGAGCAGAGATTATGGGATGTATTGGTAGACCCTGCCCGGAAAATCCGTATCGGAAACAAACTCTATTTCGGTGAAGAGGATATGCTGGTTGCCGAAGTCATTGACAATACCACCTCACGGGGCCGTACCCTCAGGTTCCTGTTTGATGGTCCTTATGAAGAATTCAAAAAGACCCTTTTTGATCTGGGCGAAACTCCGCTGCCAAAATTTATCAAACGCGATGTTGTTCCTGAGGACCGTGAACGTTACCAGACTATTTTTGCTAAAAATGAGGGTGCCGTTGCCGCTCCGACTGCCGGGATGCATTTCAGCCGCGAGCTGATGAAACGCCTGGAAATCAAGGGAGTGGATTTTGCTTATGTGACCCTTCATGTGGGGCTCGGAAATTTCAGATCGGTTGATGTCGAGGATCTGACCAAACATAAAATGGACTCGGAAGAGATGATCATCGAACCCGAAACCGCTGAGATTGTTAACCGGTCGATGGCCCGCAAAGGTCATATTGTCGCCGTCGGAACTACCA
>JAQWAJ010000409.1 GCA_028707745.1 Bacteroidales bacterium
ATAACATTTTATCCAAAGACGGCACCATGGATCCCAATCAGATGTTTCTCAATTTCCGCGGCCGCAAGCCTGATATAACACCCCTGATGAGAAACAGGGGCTTTATCAAATAGACAGGCGGGATTACAAAAGGTTGTCTATCTTTATCTGAGATATTCTGATGCCGTGAATCTGACGCTAAACCTGATATTTAACCTTTCGTTGCTGGTGGCCATCTGCATCATTTCGGCCATCGTTTCCGACAGATCGTCCAGGAACAAGTTCACGGGGCAGATTCTCCAGGGCTTTATTTTTGGACTCGCCGCTGTCATTGGGATCTTATACCCGGTGATTTTGACCCCCGGAGTCATATTCGACGGGCGGTCGGTTGTAATCAGCCTTTGCTCCCTCTTTTTTGGCCCGCTGACAGGCATCATTGCCGCTGTCATGGCAATCATCGCGCGCATTTACATCGGTGGCGGTGGCGTGCTGATGGGTATACTGGTCTCCTGCAGCTCTTTTGCCATCGGATTGTTTTGTCATTACCAGATCAAAGGAGACCTTAACCGGATTTCCTACCTGAGGCTTTATCTTTTCGGGATTTTGGTTCATTTGGCCATGATCGCGCTCATGACCACATTGCCTCAGGAAACCGTAGTAAATGCCTTTAAAACTTTCAGCCTACCGGTTCTGGTAATCTACCCTGTTGCGACCGTCATTCTGGGTAAGATTCTCAAGGATAATTTCGATCGCCTGCAGGCCCATGCCGAGCTGATCATTCAAAAAGAGAAGGCCGAACAATCGAGCCGGTTGAAAGATGCATTCATCGCCAGCATTTCACATGAAATCCGGACACCGCTCAATGCAATCCTGGGGTTTGCCAGTATCATCGAGGACGAGGCCGGAGACCGGTTTACCGATGAGGAACATTTCTATTTTCAAAAAATCAACCAATCGGGAGAGAGGCTTACCCGTACAGTGGATGAAATTGTCAACTACTCCCGGCTGATGGTTAAGGACCTTAATCTCCGCATCGTAAAAATAAATTTGCCGCGGCTGATTGAAGAACTTGTTGAGGAGAGCCGGATTCACCATCCCAAAGAAGAACTAGGCGTTTATTTCGATAATTCCATTGGTAAAATTGAACTCGATCTTGACGGCTTTTGCATCAGAACATCCATTGCCAACCTTTTGGATAATGCTTTAAAATATACGCTGTCAGGAACCATAACTATCCGTCTTTACCGGGATCATCACGGGTCCATCTGTATCAGTGTACATGATACTGGTATCGGCATGTCGGAAGAATTTCAGCGAAAGATTTTCGAGCCTTATTCTCAGGAAGATACTGGATATAGCCGACGTTACGAAGGAATCGGACTCGGCCTTTCCATTACCAAAAAGCTTTGCGGAATCATGAAAGCGGAGATTTCCGTTACCAGCATCAAGGGAACCGGATCAACCTTTACCATCAGTCTTCCATCTGATGTATTCGATGAGCCATGATAAACCGGAGTTCACTATAAGATACATCCTCACCTAACCTCTCCTTTAACGGCCCGAGACTCAGCGTCTTCAGCTCATTGGCTACCTCCATCACCTGGTCTACCTTTGCCTGGTCGACAAACTTATCCACCCCGATCAACCCTTTGGCAACATACTGAACCAAATGACTTTCGATCGTCTGGACGGTATAACCCCGTTCAGTGGCGATCTCCGCGATACTTTTACCCTCCAGGAACATAGTGTAACTCACCTCGCTGGTTTTCGGCCTCTCCTTTTTGGGTTCCCGGGCCTCTTTGCTTACCTTTTTTGCCCGGCTAATTGTGGTCGGTACTGCATTCGTTTCAATCTGCCGCATCCTGTCGCGGTAAAGTGTGGTATTCAGCAAATCCTCCTTCGAGAAATCCTTGTCACTGATGGCCGACCTGATGAGTTCTACGGCTTTGTAAAGCGATTGCAATTGCTTGAAAAACAATCGCTCCAGATCCTTCAGTTCGGTCAGGTAAGCTTTGATTTTTTTCTCTTTTTCCAGCTTTTTGATCTGTTGGAATACCCGGTCGGAGAACCCGGTGATCAGCGGCTCAAAATATCCCTTTGCGGCAATCACCCTCGATTCGAGTAATGTCAGATAATTCTCGTCAGGCGTTCTCAGAATTCTCTTCAACTGGCCCGAAAACTTATCGGCAGTCTCTTTCAACAGTTTAAAATCGGATTCCAGCAACTCCGCCCAACCTTTCTGCTGCTGTTTCGATGATCGCTTTTCATCTTTATCGTGACTTTCAGTGAAATAGTGCAGCTTCGATGACAAGGAGCCAAAATCAAAAGATTTCAGCACGCTCTCACGGATAAAGTGCCTGATTTCCTCTTGCAGAACGGTCTCCAGAAGCGGCTCAGCATCCTTTTTGCTCACATACTTCTTCAGTGCCTCATCCTGATCCGGACCCGAATAGGGTATCTTAGCCGATAGCACCAGGCCGTCGAGAGATACCAGTCGCGACAGGGCTACATAAATCTGACCCGGAGCAAAAGCCGATGAAACATCGATGATCGCCTTTTCGAAGGTCAATCCCTGGCTTTTATGCACGGTGATCGCCCAGGCCAGCTTGATCGGATAATGCGCAAATGTTCCCACCACGCTCTCCTGGATTTCGTTCGTCTCGGTGGAAAGGGAAAACTTTTTATTCTCCCAGGTATATCGTTCAACTAATGTTGGCTCCCCATCAGGAAAACTGACCTCGATTTCCTCCTCCGAAAGTCCGCTGACCGTGCCGAATTT
>JAQWAJ010000410.1 GCA_028707745.1 Bacteroidales bacterium
GCAACGATTTTGGTCGTTCCAATGTCGATCGCTGATATAAACTCTTTTCTAGCCATAGTATCTATCAAACTTTCTTAATCGGTTTTTCAATGGACAGGGTGTCGTATGACATCCTAACTGAATCTCTGACCTTCAGCTCTTCCTCATTCCACTTCCTGGCCACCACCTGGTTGCTATACCTCAGGTCGATACTGGAATAAAGGCCCCATCCCACATTCGGCAAGCCCTTCTGATAAAACACTTTCAGCTTCGTCAGCTTCCATTCGCAATTTCCGGCATCACCGAAAAATATCCGGTGATCTCCAACCCTCGGAATAATCTCCAGTGTGTGATCATGATTCACGGCGATCTCCTCAATCAATGCCTCCAGAAACTCCTCCTGATTGATCACATTGACCAGATGCAGCATGCTGTCCTTCAGGAATTTCTTATCCGCAAAACCGGTAATCATCATCACCGGCGCGGAGTAGTGCTCCGACAAAGCCATGTCGTTTCCTTCGGTATCAATGTAAAATGAGGTATAGGGACTGACAAACCTCATCACCGGGGTCCGTTGCCATACATTAATGTACAAAGTACCGTCGGGCGTGCTGTACACCAAAGCATCCTTCACTCCTGAAAGTGATTTTACCGTACTCTTCACCTCGTCGCGGTTTAACGCCGTCAATCGGTTACCGGTTATACGGATTCCTTTTTTCGACAGAATTTCAGTGACTTCAGCCGGAGAAACGAAATGGCTCGTCAGGCTGTCAACGATGTCAACCTTCACTCCACGGTAGGTCAGACGGCTCATTTGCTGATCCGTAAACCAAAGGCTGACACCCAGATAGGCCATCAGCAATAACCATGAACCGATATTTAACACCTTACGCCACATGTTCTTTCAGATATTCAGTTATTGGATTGATCAGCTGGTCAATATCTCCGGCTCCAATAGTCAGTAAGATCTCCGGCTGAACCATTTCAAGGTTCTTTACAAGGTCGGCTTTTGAGCACAATTGTTTTTTATCGAGATCGATCAAACCGAGCAGCATCTTTGAGTCCACCCCGGGAATCGGAAGTTCACGTGCCGGGTAAATATCCAGCAGAATCAGTTCATCCAGCTTTCCGAGCGATGCGGCAAATCCCTCAGCAAAATCCCGGGTCCGCGAGAACAGGTGAGGCTGAAAAATCCCGGTGATCTTTTTATCGGGAAACAGTAACCGGATCGATTTGATCAGGGCATTGATCTCATTCGGATGATGGGCATAATCATCAATATAGATAACCCCACCTTTATTGAAACGGACGTCGAACCTGCGAACCAGGCCTTCAAAAGCTTTTATGCCCTTTCGGATACCCTCGGTATTAATTCCGGCCATCCGGGTCAGCGCAGATGCTGCAACCGCATTTTCCACATTGGTGATCCCCGGAATACAGGTGAGCATATCTTTGATCAGCCCGTCAGGGGTTACCAGATCAAAACTGTAACTCAATCCGATCTGTTGTATGTTTCGGGCATAAAAGTCAGATTCTTTATTATCCAGACTGTACGTTAATACTTTCTGATTTCTGCGGGGATCCGGCTCCAGGGTTAATCCTTGTTTAATCAGCAGCTGGGATTCCGGTCTGACCCGGTTGGCAAAATCGGTGAATCCCTGTACCAGTGTCTTATAATCACCATAGATATCCAGATGGTCCGGGTCCATGGAGGTAATGCAGGCCATATACGGGTCGAGCTGCAGGAACGACCGGTCAAACTCATCTGCCTCAACAACTGCCCAGTGCGACTGATCAGAAAGCACCAGGTTGCTGTTGACACTTTTGCTGATGGCACCCAGAAATGCCGTGCAACCTTCACCCGATTCAATCAGAATCTGGGCAATCATAGCGGTAACGGTCGATTTTCCATGTGTTCCCGCCACAGCAAGGCTTTCATAGGAACGGGTAATCAGACCGAGTATTTCAGATCTTTTATGGAGCAAGTACTCATTATCAATGAAGTAGTTAAGCTCCTTCATGTCTTTGGGTATCGCCGGAGTGTAAATGATCAGTGATCCTGGTTCCGACGGATGTTTCCGAATGGCAAACGGGATCTCTTCAGGATTATCTTCATAGTGAATGCTGATTCCTTCCGACTCCAGTGCCCGCGTTAAAGGTGTTACCGTCCTGTCATATCCGGCAACAGCTATGCCGCGGCTACGGAAGAACCGGGCCAGGGAACTCATCCCGATACCCCCGATCCCGAGGAAATAAACACGTTCTATGCGGTCAAGTAACATAATTTCCTTTCAGTTATGGGTTTTGAATTAATTTAAGTGCCTCATCTGCAATCTCATTGACTGCATTCGGTTTAGCAAAGCCCGCCATCTTCAACGACATCGAATCGAGCCGGTTTCGGTCGTTCACCAAATCAAGCATGGCGTCGGTCAACTTTTCAGGAGCCCCGGCATCGGTGATTAGCAAGGATGCTCCGGCATCCACATAGGCCTGGGCATTCTTTGCCTGATGGTTCTCCGCTGCAGCAGGGTAAGGCACCAATATGGCCGGTTTGCCTAGCAATGAAAGCTCCGACAAAGTGATGGCCCCGGAACGGCAAACCACCAGGTTGGCCAGGGCATAAGCAAAATCCATTTCGTGAATGAACTCTAAAACTCTGATGTTCAGAATATTTCGATCTTCAATAATGGTTTTTGCAGTATGATAAAACGCAGTTCCCGTTTGCCAGATGATCTCAACGGACTGGCCGGCAAGTTTATCAATGTGTGCAAG
>JAQWAJ010000411.1 GCA_028707745.1 Bacteroidales bacterium
AGCTCATGCAACAGATATCCGTGACAAGCCTTCACATCCACGGCATCGAAACCGGCTTCCTCAGCCAAACCGATTGCCCGGATATAGGCAGCTTTTATCTCGTCGATCTCTGCATCTGAATAAAACTCCGGCTTGCCACCCTGCAGTTCCAGAACCGGGTTGTTCGAAAATATTTTATACTGATAATCCTTGTAGGGTTTGCTGTAACGCCCCGAATGGGTCAGCTGCAGTACCAAAAAAGGACGATGGTCTATACCGAAAGCATCGGCTGCAGTTTTCCGGATATAGTCATTTAACTTCTTGTATTCCTGAACATTATCCCGGTTGATCATAAACTGATGCGGGTTCGATCTCCCGTCGGGTACCACACTGCAAGCCTCAAACCAGATCATCCCATTGCCGCCTGCTGCATATCTGCCATATCGCCGGTAAGCCAGTTCAAGGGGGATTCCGGTTTCGTCAGAATCAAAGCCTTCCATAGGCTGAACAGTCAGTCTGTTTGGCACTTTAATCCCCTGAATCATGGTTGGTTGAAGCAATATTTCAATCGAATCTGACCATGGCAGATTGATACCCAGTTCTTTGGTTTTTGCAATCAGCTCATCAGCCGATTTAAACCGGAATTTTTCGTGTTTCGACATCGTTTTTCAAGTCTTTAACATCCTGCGCCATTCTGATCTCACACACTGCCGGCCAGTCGGGCCGGTCTAATATGGAGAGCGATCCTTCTTCCATCTTTTCACGGGTCATTTTTGATAAACTCATAAGTTTCTTGATTTCGCTCTCGTTCAGATCCGGGAACTCCTTGCGGAATTCAGGATCCAATATCGGAATATCGAAATCGCCCCCATGATCCTCGATGTTCAGGTTAATATCCCACGGCAGAGTTTCCAACAAAGTGTAAATCTCCCCGAAATCCACGATCCCCTTTCCATAAGTAGCTGTAAATGACTGGAATCCGGTTTTATTGGCCAAAATTCCGCCATCCTTGATATGTGTCGATACGATCCAGGGCAGTATCCGCTTGGTCGACATCACCGGATCTTCGAGCATGGTCAGCACATTCATGGTATCCTGACAGATTCCCAGCCATTCACCCGGTTTGGCTCCGAGGTCTTTAAAAACCTGTAAGAGTTCGAACGTGGTGAACTCAAAATGCGTTTCGATGGCCAGGATTACTTCGTGATCCATCAGCATCTGTTTCTGGGCATCCAGAGCTACCGTCATCTCTTCGAGCAGCTGTTTAGTAGGTACAGCCTCCTTGTTCCATCGCATCCGCCCGCCCGAACAGGAGCGTATGATTTTGGCTCCCAGCGCCTTGGCCTCTTTAGCCGCACGAAGGTTATGTTCAAACAAATCCTTCTTTTCCCAGGTCGATAAATTCCGGGGTACATGCTGACCATTCCCCCACTCCAGGTAGAGATTGTTAGCCTCTGCAAAATCTTTCAGTTCCTGAAGTTGTTTTTTCCCGAACAGCTCCCTCGAAGCATCATCCAGGCCCGAAAAGGCAACGCCTTCAGCTCCGTGACCCAAAGCCCACTGCATGGTTTGCAGCGGACTGAGATTCAGCGGAAACAAACCATAATTATCTATTCCAAATCTAAATTTCATGATTGCCTGATTTAGAAAACAGGTTCCCCTGCTTTGCGTTCAATATAATTCATATCGATATACGGATCATCGTTGAAATATGTTTTCATCATTTCGATCCTTTTCTCCATCAATTCAGGTAAATTATTACCATAAATCAGCGGAGTCTCACCCTGATCGGTCATGGCAATAAATTCAACACCTGAATCAAACAGATCGATGACCTCCCGGGTATTTTTCATCTCGAAGGTCATCATCGCCTGGAGATTCAATTTATGCTGTTTCTTCACTGCCGGTTCCGTGGCATTCATGAATCCATAAACCGATTCCACCCAAACGGCAATGTTGCGTTGTGTGGTAATCCAGCAACGGAGAGCTTTCAGGCGAACCAGCTGATCCGTAATGATCGGGGCAGGATCATTGACACCCTCGAGAATCCGGATAGCTTCAGTCAGGCCAGGAAGCACATTTTTATCGATGCGTTCCACATCCAGCTTGCTCTTTTCCGCGGTGGTAAGGGTGAACAACACATCCTTGCTGAGATCCACATTGTTTGGATTGTGAGGAGTGGTGCACATGAAATCTTCATAGAAATCGCGGTCTTTCTGCGGAATCTTTTCGATGTCGGGCACAAACGGCCTTACCCACAATCGATACCAGGTAAACCCTATGGTCGAATAGAGTGATGAGATATTCGGAAAACCGATAATTCCGCTTTCTGCCACATCCCAGGCTTTCAGCAGAATCTTAAAGGTATCGTCACCGGTGTGTTTCCGGGCATACGCTTGTAGCACCTCTTCCACTGACCTTTCGGGGTTCAGCTGATAATTCCTGAGCACCTCATGATTGATATTATAAGGAACTTTTTCAGGCGGGAACGTACCGCCCATGTGTGCTAAATAGTTGACCCCATTATCATGCAAAGTAGCGAGGCGTTTGCGGGTGAGTTTCGGGTAAGGAATACCGAGCAGCGGGGCAAACATGGTTTGCGGACCGTAAGCATAATAGAACGATACCTGAGATCCCTTTTCCTCAATTCCCTGGAAAATAGGTTTCTCGCGTTCATCAAATGCCTGCTGAAACACACATCCGGCATTGATATCTTTCCGGTCGGGGTACATCGGATGACTGTATGGCATATCCCAGCCACGCTGAATCA
>JAQWAJ010000412.1 GCA_028707745.1 Bacteroidales bacterium
AGGCTGAATGGAAGCTTTGATTCCAGGTAGTTTATCGGCCCATTCCTTTTCATTCTTTTCGCCAAGTTCGGCCAGGGCTTTTCAGTTTTCGGCGCCCTCAATCTCATTGAAAGTGATGATCTTTTCGATATTGCGGGTTTTGATCCGGGAAAACTTTTTATACAAAGCGCTGTCAGATACAACGGCAATCCTGGCGTCAGAATGCTCCATGATAAAGGCTGTCTCCTGGTCATTCAGTGTGGGATATATCGGAACATGAACCACTCCGATCTGCATCATACCCATATCCAAAAAATTCCACTCCGGCCGGTTATTAGAGGCGCTGATGATTTTGTCTCCCTTTTTGAGGCCCATCGACAACAGTCCGTAACTGATCTGGTTGGCGATTTTGGCATACTCTTCGGTTGACCATGTAATCCATTGCCCATCAACTTTTGAGGCTAACGCATCAGTACGAGGAAATGTCCTGAGGGCATAATCCAGGATATCGAATGTTCTTTGTATTTCCATGGTATTTCAATGTTAGGTTGCTTCAGGTAAACAAGAATTGATCATACTCATCTGCTCGGGAGAAAAGTCGGGCAAGTTCAATATGCGGAGATTGGTATCAAGCTGTTGTTTGCTGCTGACGCCAACGAGTACGGAGGTGATGAAATCGTGGCTCTTGACCCAGTTCAACGCCAGCTCGGCCAGCGTTATACCGAAACTTTGCGCGGTTTTATCCAGTTTTCGAACCACCTCGAGTAACTCCGGAGTGATTTGTGCTGTTTTCAAAAAACCATGCGGCTTACCGGCTCTGGAGTCTGCCGGTATCCCTTTCAGGTAACGGTCAGTCAGAAGTCCTTGTGCCAGAGGGGAAAAGGCAATGCAACCGATCATTTTTTTACGGAGTACCCTGGAGAGTTCATTTTCAGGTTCGCGCACGAACATCGAAAATTTAACCTGATGGATCAGGCAGGGTGTTCCCAATTCAGATAAAATCCGGGCAGCATCGGCAGTTTGATCAGGCGGATAATTGGAGATACCGGCATACAGCGCTTTGCCTGATTTTACGGCCTGTGCCAAAGCTCCCATAGTCTCTTCCAAAGGGGTTTCAGAGTCATACCGGTGCGAATAGAAAATATCCACATATTCCAGGCCCATTCTCTTCAGGCTCTGATCGAGCGATGCCAGCAGATATTTTCTGGAGCCATGGTCTCCATACGGACCCGGCCACATCAGGTACCCGGCTTTTGTGCTGATTATCAGCTCATCACGATAAGGTGCGAGATCTTTTCCCAGGATTTTCCCAAAATTCGATTCGGCAGTGCCTGGTGGAGGGCCATAATTATTTGCCAAATCGAAATGGGTGATACCGCTGTCGAAAGCACTGCGGATGATTTCGCGGCAGGTGCCGAAGTCGTCGACTCCGCCGAAATTATGCCACAATCCCAATGATATCAGGGGAAGATTAATACCACTATTCCCGCACTTTCGGTAAGTCATCCGGCTATACCGGTCATCCTTTGGTAAGTATTCCATCTGAGCAGTTATTTATGTAAAGATGTAAAAATATCACCGTTCGCCAAATTGAAAAACGGCACTTCCCGGATCATTCAAAATTGTTCTTAAATTGTACCCGGTTCGTGAAACCTGAAAACGAACCGGATGATGAATGGAGAAAATAGGATTTATTCTTCATGGAAAAGTACGCGGCAAAAAGGAAATTAAGGAGTCATTAATTGCCGGATTTTCTTTGGATTATTCGGTTCGTTTTTACGAAACCATTCATCCGCGCCATGCTGAACATCTGACGGATCTGGCTCTACATGAGGGTTGCGATTTTGTGATTGCAGTCGGAGGTGACGGCACGCTCAATGAGGTGGTGAATGGTTATCTGAATGCCGGCGGCAATGATAAATTCAATGCTTCACTCGGTGTATTGCCTTTAGGTACCGGAAATGATTTTGCCCGCAATCTGAAGCTGAACAAGAGTATTGGCCAGCTTGAACACCTGGTTAAAAGTAACCAGCCGAGGTTGTTGGATGCGGGTAAGATGGAAATGAAATTACCTGATGGTTCGACAAACACCCGGTTTTTTGATAACATTGCTGATCTGGGATTCGGTGCTGAAGTGGTGGCCAGGGTCAATGGTGTCCACCTTAGAAAAATCCTTTTGGGTGGAACGCTTACTTTTGTACTGGCAATCCTGAGAACCTTCAGCTCTTATCGCCATAAGAATGCACGGATTACCTGGGACGGCTTCGAATGGGAAGGTAAGGTCCTCTGCCTGGTTGTTGCCAAGGGGCGCTATTTTGGCAGTGGAGTCGGGGTGGCTCCCGGAGCCAGGCCGGATGACGGAATGTTTGAGGTGGTGATCTTCGCTGATCTCAGTATCATGGACTATTTACGGTATTATTCGAAACTCCGCCGACTCGAGAAGATTGATCATCCCGAAGTCACCTATCACCGAACCAATAAACTGTGTGTCGAATCAACCGGTAAGCCCATCATTATAGAGGCTGACGGAGAAATTGAAGGCCATGCACCGGTAGTGTTCACCTGTCTGCCCGGAGCGTTGCGGTTTTTAGTGCCGTAATCCGCCTGTCTTTACGCCAATTTTTGCAGAAGGGCGTCTTTGGCTTTGGCCATCGCTCTTTCCAAACCCGAGACATCTTTACCGCCCGCTGTGGCAAAAAATGGCTGACCACCGCCACCACCCTGCATTTCACGTGCACTTTCTCGAATGATATTCCCGGCATGCAAACCC
>JAQWAJ010000023.1 GCA_028707745.1 Bacteroidales bacterium
GGTACCCCCGAAAGTGTTATACCCGTATTTGATGAAATCCGTTGAATCGGCATAAGGAGCCGAATAGTGACAGAGCCACGTGGAGAGATACCACGAAGTTTTTTCGGCTTTGGCGATATAGGAGCTATCGCCGGTCACTTCATTCAGCATCAAAGCGCTCCGCAGCATCGGCAAAGAGGATTCCTTATCGATACACCAGGTATCCAGAGCACCGGCAGAAGTAAATCCCAGCTTGGAAAAATCATCGAAATAAAAATCATAGGCCCGCCGGGCAGATGCCAGATAAGCTTTATCACCGGTAACCCGGTAGGCTTTAATCATGGCCGGAATGATGAATGCACCGATGGTGCCGTCGCGATAGAGACAAGCGCCCTCTTTGTTCCAGCCTTTTCCATATTGACCTGACGGCTGCTGGTCTTTGAGCATGAAATCACACAGTTTCAGGGCAGCTACTTTATAGTTTTCTCTTTCGAAGCCGGACTTTTTTACCAGTTCACACGCTGCCAGAAACTCGAAAGCGGCATCTCCCAGGTTGCAGGCATCCAGTACCTCTTCGCTTTTCTCAATGCCGAGAATATAATCGAAATGATTGCGGATCAACCCATTGGGAAGCGGGCAATATTTTGCCCAGGTATCCAGACAGGCAATGGCATGATCGAGGGAAATCTGGTTTTTATTTCTCAGATAATCGGTCAGCAAAGAGTTTGCAATAGAGAGATTCTGCCCGGCCCATCCGATTTCATACTTCCATCCCGGTCGCTGGATCCACTGGCCGTTGCGCAGCCACAGTCCGATGCTGAACCCTTTAAAAACACCCTCTTCGGCCCACAGACTTTCATTGACAAATCGGACCGCCCGGTTCCAGATTTCATCATCGTTACTTACCGGTATGGATGGGTGAGGGATCATCTCCCAGGCTTTGGTGAGAAATACTTTCATGGCATCGTGCCGGGGCAGCACCGGAGTCACCACCAGTATCGAGCTGATTGTAAACGATTTGCCTGGCTCAATAGTCAAATTTCTCTTGAATCCCGGTCCGTATGTATCCCGGTTGATGTAAGTGTAAGGCAACTCCTCTTCAGGCCAGATCAGCCGATGGGTCGTTTTTTGTTCCTCCGGCATCAGGGAGCACGAAAAAGCGCTTTTCAGCGAGTCCATCTCACCCCATAAGGCTACGGCCCATTTTTTACCTTCGGAATAAGTGGCACCGGGTATAGCCGTTCGGGTATAGGAAAGGCTCCACCAGGTACCGTCCTTTTTATATCCTTTGATTTCCTTACCGCGTCCCCACTCATTTCCCTGATAGCTGACCGCCGGAATCATGAGGTAAGATGCGCTGTCGGCATGAACAAAATCCAGGGTCAGTCGCACCGAATCCATCGCCGAACCGGAGCGGTTGGTACAGGTGCGGATAATGCGAAAAACACCGCTGCTGATCTGCTCGATCCGGTCTTTGGTTTTGATACCCTCAGTGGTGAACGGAACCAAAAACCCGATGTTGTGTTCTCCGCAGAGCAGTGTTTGTTTGCCGTCTTTTTTGCTCCAGCGGTAAATACCCTCATCGGGCCTGCAATTTTGAATCATCAGTAATCCCATGACCACTCCAATGGCCAGGATCAAAACAGGTAAAAAGGAGATTTTTTTCATGCCGGATAGTTTCTGGCACGAATTTATTAAAGTTTATTGGGTATCGGGTATCAGGTATCGGGTTTCGGGTATCGGGTATCGGGTGACGAGTGACGAGTGACGAGTGACGAGTGACGGGTTACGGGTTACCGGGCTACCTGGAAACGGCCCGATTTAACCTGATTCTGAGGCAGCACCAGACGGTAGAAGTAGAGGCCCGGGCTGAGTTCATGGCCATTCAGGGTAATCGCCCGGCCGGGAACCATTTTTTGGCTCAGCACTAAACTACCCAAAGCATTCAGAATTTCAATTTTTACTTCGCCTTCGAGGAATCCGCCAATTTCGAGTGTGGATAAATCAACTACCGGATTGGGATATATCTTGACCATCAGCGAGCTGATCATGGCCTGGCCGATGCCTGAACCGGCACCCTTGACGGTCGGATATCCGGCAGCCTTCCAGGTATAAAGACCCCCCTGCAGATTGTAAACCGTTTTGAAGTTTTTGGCGATCATCTTATTGCAGGCCAAAACGCTGCGGGCACCGCTTCCGCAATAAACAAAATAGATTTTGCTCCTGTCGAGCTTGTCGATGGAATCGTTGAAAGAGCTGGAATTAACATCCAGATTTCTTGATTTATCGATCCTTTCAGCAAGATCTTCAGCTGATGTACGAACATCGAGGATGATAAAATCCGCTGAACCCTGATGATTTTTAATCAGGGTATCGGCCTGTGCAGCCGGAATACTTTTGTATGAGGTAGCGGTTTGTCCGATTGCAGCTGATCCGGACAGAAAAACCATTAAGAAGAGTAGAATATGCTTCATCACCTTTGAATCATTTGACAAAGATAGCATATTCCGTGCCGGAAACACAAGCGCAGGGGCGGGTGATCATCCGTCCCTGCGATCTGTTAATAAAAATATTTTGCTTATTACCAGCGCCTTACGCAGCTTTTCGGGCATATAATCCGGCAAATAAAACATAAACCATACAGCCGACAACGACGAAAATACTGGCGGTTCCTCCATAATTCTGACTAACCATTCCCATAAGCGGAGGAATTACCGCTCCACCCGAAACAGCCATAATCATCAGACCGGAGATTTCATTAATACGATCGGGCATTTTATTGGCGGTGATCGAGAAGATCAGCGGGAAGAGGTTACCTGAGCCCAAACCGGCCAGGAAGATGCAGATTTTCCCGATTAATGGAGTCGGAGCCAGGATCATGCCGATAAAGGCCATGATCGTAACCAGTGTGGTTATGATCAGGAAAGGTTTTGCTTTAATGAAGTTCAGCAGAACAGCACCCAGGAAACGACTGATCATCAGGGCGGCAAAATAGAAACTGATACCCACGGATGCCTCTTCCAAACTCAGGTTGAAGTTTTTCTGGAGATAGTTGGCGATATTCGAGTTCATCCCGACATCGGAACCAACCACCAGGAAGATGCCGAGTACCATCAGCAGAACCAGCGGATTGCCGAGGAGTTTGAAGCAGGAGGTGAAAGTAGCCGGTTTCTGATCGGTTTTAACCTCATCGATTTTTGTTGCATACAGCCAGAATACAGCCAGAAATGAGGTGATGGCGTAAACGGCGAATACCAGTTTCCAGTCGCCTAACGAAGTGGCCATAACCGTTGCGATGATCGGTCCAAGCAATGAAATGATGGCCTTAACAAACTGGGTGAGGCTCATGAAACTGGAGTATTTTTCGGTCGGGGTGACATCGTGCAGCAGCGGATTGGCGGCTACCTGAACGATGGTGTTACCGATTCCGAGCAGAACAAATGCAACCAGCATCAACGGAAAAGCATATAAAGATGCCGACAGGAGGCTGAGCAACGGAACAATCATTCCGAGGCCGGTAAGTGCCATACCGATGTTGAGAATTCTTTTCTTACCGTATTTGTCCAGCATAATTCCGGTTGGTACCGATAGCAGGAAAAACCAGACAAACGTCATCGACGGGATCAGCTGGGCGATGGAATCGCTCAAACCGAAGTCCTTTTGGGCATATCCGGCCGAAACTCCCACTATATCTACAAATCCCATCACGATGAACGACATGAACACCGGAAGAATCTGTACCATTTTAATTTTTTGCGTTGACATGTGCTATTTATTTTAGGTTAGTTCATTTTTGCAACCAGCGGTTCCATTTTCTGCCAGTATGTCGGCTCGAGAAGTCGGGCGCTGCCAATCAGGGCGGCATTTTCCTTCAGCTCCGACCAGGCAATGGTGGTAGTGCAGTTCAGGTCGGCCAGCGCTTTTTCGAATGCCGGCAGGAAAAGGTCGGCTGCTCCGGCCATGTTGCCTCCGATAACCAAAACTTCAGCATGGAATAGATTGAGCCATGGGCCCAGAAAACTGCCAATGCCCGAGCCATATTCGGTAAACAGGGCGGCAACTTTCGGATCCTTGCGGGCGATATCTGCTATTTCCTTAACACCTGGCAGGGTTTCACCGGTCAGCTTGGCATAATTGTTCACAAACCAGCGCGTCGAAAAGTAGTCGTCGGCTATACCCTCTTTATATTTCAGATGCCATACACAGCCCATCGGAGCGGTATCTTCGCGGTCAACAACCGGAAGCCCGTCGTCGATAAATGCAGAACCGAAACCGGTTCCCAGGGTGATGGCCATCGATTTGGCGGTTTCTTCGGCAACTCCGATCCAGGCTTCACCAACGGCAAAAGCGGTGGCGTCGTTCATGTACCTGACCGGCATTCTGGCAGGTAATTTCAGGCGACTGCGGATTCCTTCCGAGACATTCACTCCGTAGAGGTTCAGGAATTTCTCCACCCGCTCAAATAGCGCAATCCCGTTTACATAATCGAATGGACCCGGCATGGCAAAACCGATCCCGGCAAGCTCATCGATAGTAATACCCAGGATAGACTGGCTGATCGCTTCAGCCCAAACGCCCAAAATCTTATCAGCAGATTCGGTATTATCGACACACAGGGTCACCCTGGTTTCGGGTAGGATCATCTGGTGTTCGAGATCTATCAGGGCACAGGTAATGTGACTTCCGCCAATATCAGCGCCCACGGCATACTTTTCTTTCATTCTGTTAGTGTCTTTTTGTGTGTTTTTTCCGGATTTCGACCGCTAAAAATAATGATTTTGCATTAGCATTAACCGGGTTGGCATTTTTATTCAGATAATGTATCAGATCCTGACTGAGCTTTTTGCTTTATAACATTCGATTGCCAAAAACCGCTGCCGATATTTGTAGTGCCCTATCTTTGGCATTTGATTGACAAATAAAATATCATGAAGATAACATCCCGGATTCTCCGATCACTTTTACTCGTCAGCCTGCTCTGCCCTACCCTGATTTTTCCGGCTAAGGCCCAGATGGCGGGTTTCAACCAAGCCCTGCTCACCAGGGCTGAGAAAACCAATTATCAGGAAACATCGATGAATGCAGATGTGGTGAAATTCATCGAAGCGCTGAAGGAAACCTGTCCGCTGGTTACCGTTGAGCAGTTTGGCACTACCAAACTGGGTAATCCATTGCAGCTGGTCATCATGGCCAATCCGAAAATCAGCAGCCCGGCAGAAGCGCTGGCATCAGGAAAACCGGTTATCTATATCCAATCAAATATACATGCCGGGGAGGTGGAAGGCAAAGAGGCATCGATGACGCTGATGCGTGATATCGCTTCAGGCTCAAGAAAGTATCTTCTTGATAATCAGATAATTTTATTCTGCCCGAACTACAATCCCGACGGGAATGACAAGCTGGCCGAAAACAACCGGTATTCGCAGGAAGGGAGTCCAAAACTGGCCGGAGTGAGGGAATCCGGCGAAGGGTTGGATTTGAACCGTGATGGGATGAAAGCCGCTTCAATCGAAATGAAGGCCTTGCTGAAAGGAGTGTTCAACCGCTGGGATCCGGCGCTGTTCATGGATATGCATGCCGATAACGGATCGTGGCACGGATATATCGATAATGTCGCTCCTTCATTCCAGTCGGCCGGACTGCCTGAGCCGGTCAGCTTCACTACGGGGATTATTAAAGATGCGTTTAAGTCGGTGCTCGACAAATCGGGACTGAATATTTTCTGGCACGGGTATCTGAGCATGAGGCCTGGCGAACAGCCGACGTTCACCTCTTACGATTACCGCCCGAGGTTTATTACGAATTACATCGGACTACGTAACCGGATGGGAATTCTGAGTGAATCCTTTCCGCACGATCTGTTTGAAAAACGGATTTTATCGAATTATTATCTTCTCGTCAGCGTTCTGGAGTACACCGGCAGCCATGCTCAGGAAGTAAAGAACGTTGTTGCCGGGGCGGATCGGGCCACCATCGACCTGATCAAAACCCAGGCAGGCAAGATTCAGCGGGGGTTGAGCTATGAACTGGCTCCGGAGCCCGAACTGATCAGTATGCTCATCCGGGAAACCTATTCCACCAAAGAGGCCAATGGCCGGGTCCGCCTGCATCCCACCGGTAAACTGAACCGGATCGACAGTGTTAAACAATTCAACCATTTTGTTCCGGTTAAACTGGCCACGGTACCCAGGGCATACTACTTCCCGGCCAGGCTGACTGCTGTTGCCCGGAACCTTGAGGATCATGGTATTATTGTTCGTAAAACCGATAAAAAGATCAGTGTTGTAGGCGAGGAGTTCCTGATCACCAAACTAGTACAAGAACCGCAGAAGGGGCCTTGGGGGAATAAGAAAGTAGAACTGGAAGGCAATTTCCGGCCCGTAAAAAAGAGCGTGCCTGCCGGATCCTATTATGTCGATATGGCTCAGCCCCTTGCCTGGCTGATTTTCTACCTGCTCGAACCGCAATCGGATGACGGTTTACTGTACTGGGATTTCTTCAATGACTATCTGAAGGAAAAGGGAATTGAGAAAGGGAATGTTGTTTATCCGGTGGTAAAAGCGATGGGGATTTAATTTACTCGTGACAAACGTAACGCGTGACGATCGTGACGCGTTACGCTCTTCGGGTCACTCGTCACTCGTCACTTCTTTCCCTCACCAGTCTGCAAAGTGTAAATCCCTGGTAAACCTCCCGAATAAAAGTGAATCCAGCGATTGCCCATCGAATGTAATTGAAGGGTATTCAATGCTCCTTGCAACAGAAAAAATTCCATATCCGTTGATCATGTTCGTGTAAACGGCCATATCCTGGGAAGCTGCGTTAATGTAAGTATCGCAGTAGTCATTTATATATTCATCCCCGACAATGATCTTAAAATCCATGTATCTGAACGACCTGACAATAACATCCGGATCATCCGGAATAGCAGCAGCTATTTGATTAAGAAAATTCTCATGCATCCGAATGTTCACTGTATCACGGACAGGATCTATCTGTTGCCATGCCACACTGTTTTTTGCAATAATATGAGCGCATTTATCAGCCCATTGGTCTGTTTTTTCCCGATAATAAAAGTCGCAGACAACACTGATGTATCTGACCTGATTCCGGTCTAACTTACATTTGAAATCTGTATTAATTTTTCTATAGAGATCAAGAGCCATCCTTTTTAAAGGGGAAACCTTTAATGGTCCTCTCAGGATTGGCACTCTGGAATAGGCGATGTTTTTAAATTGCGGAGATGAAATTTGCAAACGCAACTCTTTGTAGTTAGATTTCCCAGAATTATGATACAAGCAAAGGTCCTGGAATAGCAGTTCTTTGTCCGACTTATAGCATGATCTGGCACATGATTGCAAGGCATTAGCCGGCAGGGTATCCTCAATCAGGGAGAATCCGGTTTCCCAAAGCTTGTATCCCGATCCCCAGGCTTCCAGGGTTATTTTTGCATCGTCAACCTTCAACTGGCTTCCGTTTTTGAGTATATCCAATGCGTTCGATTCTGCCGAAAAGGTTTTTGAAACTGTCACATAGCAAAAACCATCTTCAGGATTAACTACGCAAAAAACCACCGGAACGGGATCACCCGGGATGGTTATTTCGAGTTCGTTGGAGCAACCGGCCAGGAGTAACAGAAGAGCCGGGAGCCAGGCATAAAGGTTGATTCGTTTTGTTGCCATGTTTATTCAGAATCTTTAATACACCTGACGCTATGGATAAACTGATATGTTCCTGAACCATCCAGATTGCTTTTCTCCGTATGCGAAAAGAGTAATCCGAGACCGGTTTGGTAGCGCAGATAGGTGCCATAAAAAGCTTGTGCGGTATCGGCATAATGATAGGAACACATATAAGAGGCCTCACCAGGACTAACTGAGCAAATGGAATCAGCAAACCTGATTGTCGCAGCCCTTCCGTTTTGAATATTCAATTCCGATAAGCCATTTTCACCCAAATAACTGACAGCAAATTCCTGTGGATACGCAACATATAACGATTGCCATTCGGGTTTGGTAGGAATATGCCATCCATCCGGACAGATGCCCTTTATACCATTGATATCATAGTTCATGGCTTCGAACCAGGTGTACACGCTGAATGAGCGATTTCGATAAGGATCAGTGACCCAATATCGTTCTGCAATATTATTGTTGCTCATGGGGTGGGTCCACATATCTGTTACAACCCCGTAGTTCAGACTCTCCGCCATCCACCATCGGCCATTCAGTTTTACGGTCCGGTAAATCTGCCCGTCGCGGGTATCAGTCAGAGTGGAAACGTCCTTATTGCGGCCATACACCACAATCGTATCTAAAGCCACTGAAGTGTTCCCATCCCTGTTCAAAACCTCGACAGAAACCGCGTAGGTTCCCGGTTGCGGAAAATACCGGACCACGATTGGCTCACTGGAAAAATCCGTATCCCATATCTGGTCTCCCTCATAATCCCACCGATATTTCAAAGCCACATCATAGCCTTTATCAACACTTGACTTACTTGCATTCAATTCAAACAAGATCGTTGAATCCCCGATTGCCGGATAAGTGGTGAGCCTGGCAACCGGGATAGATTGATCGTCGCACGAGATCAGAATAAGCAAAGCACACGCCAATAGCAGGTTTCTCATAGGCTACAAAATGTCGGGGGCTTAACATGGTTGGCTGATGGAAGTAAAGGTAGAAAAAAAAGGATAGGTTTGGAGAAAGTACTGCTACATAATTCGGAGTAGGGCGACGGGATCCCGATTCAGACTCGGAGTAGCGCGACGGGGTCTCCGCCTCCGCGGGGATGACAGGTGGTACGGTGAACATTTCCTTGTTTTCCTTGATTTTCTTTTATTCCTTTATCCAAACTTGAACCCGGAGCCTGAATGGACAAAACTACTACGACTACCACCCAAAAGATCGGAAATTACCGCTGGCGGATATTGGCCCTGCTTTTCATGGCCACTACGATTAACTACATCGACCGGAGTATTCTCGGGGTATTGGGGCCAACGCTCCGCGACAAGGTTTTCGGGTGGACGGTACAGGATTATGCCAACATCACGATCTCCTTTCAGCTGGCTTATGCCATCGGATTGATATCCATGGGTGGGATCATCGACAAGCTTGGAACAAAAAAAGGATACACGCTCTCGATAGCCATCTGGAGTGCCTTTGGAATGCTGCATGCACTGGTTACCCGGGGCATGGGATGGATCGGCTTTGCTGCCGCCCGTTTCGGATTGGGCATCGGCGAGGCAGGGAACTTCCCGTCAGCCATCAAAACCGTGGCCGAATGGTTTCCTAAAAAAGAACGTGCGCTGGCCAGTGGAATTTTCAATGCCGGCACCAACGTGGGCGCGATTATTGCCCCGCTGTTTATTCCGCTGATTGTGGCCAGCGACGGAACGAACTGGCAGTATGCCTTTCTCGTAACCGGGGTGTTCAGTTTGCTCTGGATATTCCTTTGGAACCGGTATTATCAAAAGCCCGAAGTCCATCCGAAAGTCAACCAAACTGAACTCGACTATATTCTCAGCGACCCGCCTGAACCGGTGATTGAAAACCTTCCCTGGAGAAAACTTTTGCCGGTTAAGGAAACCTGGGCTTTCGCCGCCGCAAAAACTGCAGATGCCGTTTGGTGGTTCTATCTGTTCTGGGGCGGATTTTTCCTGAATGCCCGGTTCGGACTGGAACTGAAAGGATTGGCGCTGCCGCTGATCGTGATCTATCTGATTGCGGATGTTGGAAGCATTTTTGGCGGATATCTGTCGGGGGCTTTTATCAAACGTGGCTGGACAGTGAACAAATCGCGTAAAATCACATTGCTGCTCTGCGCCATTTGCGTATTGCCCGTGACCCTGGCGCCAATCGTTGCGAATCAGTGGGTTGCCGTCCTGCTCATTGCCCTGGCAGCCGCATCGCACCAGGCCTGGTCGGCCAACGCGTTCACCCTGGTATCCGATGTATTTCCGAAGCAGGCTGTTGCCTCTGTGGTTGGAATCGGAGGGATGTGGGGAGCCGTTTCGGGTATCATTGCCAACTTTGCGCTCGGCAAGGTGCTTACCCATGCCGGTCCGCACGGATATGTTTACGCCTTCCTCGTTGCCGGATGCGTTTACCTGATCGCCCTAGCAGCCGTTCAACTGATCATGCCAAAAATGACTCCCGTCAAACTAAACGCTTAATAGATTGCCCTTTTTATTATTTTTGCAGCAAATAATCAAGATAAACTAAACATGAACAAACTATCTTCCATCGCAGTGGCCCTTGCGGCTTCCACCCTGATGATTATGAGCTCCTGTGAAACAGCAACCGAGGTAACCCCGCCACTGGTAACGGTTAATCCGTCGGCAGATGTTACTGCTGCACCCGGTGAAGCCCTGACATACCAAATGCTGATTAATTCGGATACCGAGCTCAAAACCGCCGAAGTAACCGCCACGTCAAACAGTACTGTTTTATTCACGGCTGACACAACTTTCGTTGCAGGCCTTGATGCTGCCATCATTAACTTCAGCTTTAACGTTCCGGCAACTATGGCCAGCGGATCGGTCATCAAGCTCGACTTTACCGCTTCAAACGGAGCAACCACCACCGTTACCCGTACCGTTAATGTTACCATTCCTGCAGGCGAAATCAACACCTATACCGCAGTCATCATGTCGGACCTCGAAAATCCGAACGGATCGAGTTTCTATTCCATCGAGGATAACCACCTGATGAAGCTCAGCGAAGCTATTCCCGTGTCATCAGAAGTTGACCTGATCTATTATTACGGGGTAACCAACAAAGCATCGCTCTGCGCACCAGCCGACAAAACGGTCGAAGAATTTCAAGGCAAAGACAATACTTCCATCGTCAAGAAATTCACCACCCGCAACAACACCAAGCTGGGTAAGGTTACGATGACTACAGCTGCCTTCGATGCGATTACCGACGACGTGGCGATTAAATCGAATGCCCCGGCAACAGACAAATTATTTACATCGGCAACCACATTGGCCAAAGGCGATATCATCTGGGCCGAAACGGATGTCACCGCTAAAAAAGCGCTGATCAAAGTGGTCGATATCACCGGCACTTCATCAACCAGCATTATTACCATTGAGGTAAAAGTTCAGAAATAGACTCCTTTCGAGCTTAAATGAAAAACGCTTCCCCAAAAAGGAAGCGTTTTTTGTTAGATCCTATTCGTATCTTTGAGTAATAACCAACTAATAATCAAACCAAAATGTTTAACTCCACACATATTCATCCGATGATCGTGCATTTCCCGATTGCACTGATCCTGGTGGGATTTCTGGCTGACGTGGTATTCCTGTTTTTCAAGGAACAAAAATGCTTGTCAAAGATGGGATTATACCTGATGGT
>JAQWAJ010000413.1 GCA_028707745.1 Bacteroidales bacterium
TATGAAAGATCCGACCGTGGCTGTGGTACGTTGCTCGGGGAGTCCCGATCACCGGACCCGCACAGCACGATACGATAGTGCGGAGACCTGCGAGATCGCCAACAGCCTTTACAGTGGTGACACGGGATGCGCCTTTGGTTGCCTGGGGCTTGGCGATTGTTTTAAGGCCTGTGCTTACGATGCCATCCGGATGAATCCGGAGACGAACCTGCCTGAAGTGATTGATGAGAAGTGTATTTCCTGCGGAGCCTGCGTGAAGGCTTGTCCGAAAAAAATTATCGAACTTCAGAAAAAGAATAAAAAGGATCGAAAGATTTATGTTTCCTGTGTGAATCACGATAAGGGTGCTGTGGCGAAGAAAGCCTGCTCGGTAGCCTGCATTGCCTGTGGAGCCTGTGTTAAGGCATGCCAGTTTGATGCCGTAACTGTTGAAAACTTTCTCGCACACATCGATCCGGATAAATGTACCCTCTGTCGTAAATGCGCTGCAGCCTGCCCGACGGGTTCGATTCTTGAAATCAACTTCCCGCCACGGAAGGTTAAGGAAGTTGAAACCACTGCATCTGATATTTCTGCTAACTAATTAAAGGAGGATTCTCATTGAAAACCTTTCCAAAAGGCGGTGTTCATCCATCGGATCACAAACAGGCTTCAGGGTCTTCCATCGAAGTTTTGCCTTTACCAAAGTCGGTTTGTATTCATTTGTCGCAGCATCTGGGAGCGCCGGCAGAAGCCGTCGTGGCTAAGGGCGATATGGTGAAAGTGGGGCAGCTGATCGCAAAAAGTACAGGATTTGTATCGGCAAACATTCATGCGCCGGTTTCCGGAATTGTTCAGAAAATTGAACCGGCACCGGATGTGACCGGGTTTAAAAAACCAGCCATATTCATTGATGTTCAGGGCGATGACTGGATGGATTCCATTGACCGGTCAACCGATATCGTAAAAACCACGGAGCTGTCGCCTGAAGAGATTATCGTCAGAATTAATGAGATGGGAATTGTCGGCATGGGAGGAGCTACGTTTCCTTCGCACGTCAAGATTTCCGTTCCCAAAGGAAAAAAAGCTGAAATACTGATTATCAATGGTGTAGAGTGTGAGCCTTTCCTAACTTCCGATCATCGGCTGATGCTCGAAAGAGGTGAGCAAATGCTCGTGGGCGTTAAAATATTAATGAAGGCATTGCAGGTTGATAAAGCGGTTATCGGGATTGAAAAAAACAAACCGGATGCGATCAGTTATTTGACCGGACTCTGTTCGGCTTATCCGGGTATCCGGGTAGAACCGCTGAAAGTAAAGTATCCGCAAGGGGGTGAAAAACAACTTATTAAAGCAATAACCGGGCGCGAGGTCTCCTCCGGAAAATTACCGATCGATGTAGGGGCCGTGGTGCATAATGTGGGGACTGCATTTGCGGTTTACGAAGCGGTGATCAAGAATAAACCGCTTATAGAACGGGTGGTGACGCTGACTGGGAAATCCGTTAAAAGAACGGCAAATTTCCTCGTCAGGATCGGTACCCCGATAACCGACTTGATTGAGGCTGCCGGTGGAATTCCCGAAGATACCGGGAAAGTGATCAATGGCGGGCCGATGATGGGAAGAGCATTGCCGCTGTTGAACGTTCCGGTAACCAAAGGAACATCAGGCATTGTTCTGATTCCTGAAAATGAGGCAAACCGGCGGGAGCCGATGAATTGCATTCGTTGCGGCAGGTGCAGCGCTGCTTGTCCGATGGGGTTGGAACCCTATTATCTGATGAGCCTGGGTGAAGCCAAGCGCTGGGACGATATGGAGCAGGCTCACGTCATGGACTGTATGGAATGTGGTTCCTGTAGCTATACCTGTCCGTCGGGCAGGCCATTGCTCGATTTTATACGTTTGGGAAAAAATAGTGTCAACCGAATAATCAGATCCAGAAATAAATGAGTGCGAATAATTTGTTAACCGTATCGTATTCCCCGCATCAGTACGGCTGTGAATCGGTACAATTAATCATGCGCCGGGTATTGATCGCCCTGGTTCCGGCATTTGCCGTGTCGCTGATATTTTTTGGCGTTGGAGCTCTGGTGGTTACTGCGATTGCAGTGGTCTCCTGCATGGCTTTCGAATATCTGATCGACCGCTATATGTTCAAGGTAAAATCCACCTTGTGGGATTGCTCAGCGGCTGTCACCGGGGTTTTGCTTGCATTTAATCTACCGAGCAATTTGCCGGTGTGGATGATTATTATGGGCAGCCTGGTTGCTATCGGGGTGGCAAAAATGTCATTCGGAGGCTTGGGAAAAAATCCGTTTAATCCGGCGTTGGTTGGCCGGGTTTTTCTGCTGATCTCTTTTCCGGTGCAGATGACCAGCTGGCCAAAAGCTATCGAATCGCGAATGGCTTATCTCGATGCAACTACCGGGGCCACTCCGCTGGCTATCCTGAAAGAGGGCATCAAGAATGGGGAGCCGGTTTCAAGTCTGATGAATGATCTTCCCGGATATGGACAGATGCTGATCGGGAATATGGGTGGATCGCTGGGCGAGATATCGGCACTGGCGTTGATTATCGGCGGTCTGTATCTGATCCGGAAAAAGGTTATTACCTGGCACATTCCGGTTTCGGTGCTGGCAACCGTTGCCCTGTTTACCGGTATCCTCTGGATGATCGAGCCATCAAAATATGCCGATCCGATGTTTCATCTGCTGACGGGTGGAATTATCCTGGGTGCGATATTTATGGCGAC
>JAQWAJ010000414.1 GCA_028707745.1 Bacteroidales bacterium
GGATCCGACCGCTAAGCTGGAAGAAGAGCTGATCATTCGCCCAACCTCTGAAACGATTATCTGGAATTCATACAAAAACTGGATACAATCCTACCGGGATCTCCCGATATTGATCAACCAGTGGGCAAATGTAGTCCGATGGGAAATGAGAACCCGTCTCTTTTTGAGAACCGCTGAGTTTCTCTGGCAGGAGGGCCATACCGCTCATGAAACCCGTGAGGAAGCCGTTGAAGAAACGGTGAAAATGCTTGGGGTGTACACCACCTTTGCCGAAGAGTTTTTGGCTTTACCGGTAATCAAGGGTGTAAAAACCGAATCTGAAAGATTTGCCGGGGCTTTGGACACCTATTGTATTGAAGCTCTAATGCAGGATGGTAAAGCATTACAGGCTGGCACATCGCATTTTCTCGGCCAGAACTTTGCCAGGGCATTTGATGTGAAGTATGCATCCAGAGAGGGCCGTGAAGAATATGTGTGGGCGACCTCCTGGGGAGTTTCAACGCGACTGATGGGAGCTCTGATTATGGCACATTCTGACGATAACGGACTGATTCTGCCTCCTAAGCTTGCGCCTCAGCAGGTAGTGATCGTTCCAATCTATAAGACTCCTGAAGAGTATGCTGCAACGGTTGAACGCGCACATGCAATCAAGGATCAACTTAAAAAATCCGGAGTTACGGTGAAAGTCGATGATCGTGATAATTATAAGCCCGGATGGAAATTTGCTGAATATGAACTGAAAGGAGTTCCTCTCCGGATTGCCATCGGGCCGAGGGATCTGCTGAGCGGTACTGCTGAAGTTGCCCGTCGTGATACCCTTACGAAGGAAATTGTCGCCCAGGATCAGCTGATCAGTTATATTCCGGATATGCTGGCACGGATGCAAACCGACATTTATGCCAAAGCGCTGGAATTCAGAGCCAGGAACACTTATAAGATTGATACCTGGGATGCCTTTCTGGAGCAAATCGAGAAGGGAGGATTCATTTCCGCTCACTGGGATGGTGATCCGGCAACTGAAAAAATGATTCAGGAAGAGACCAAAGCAACCATTCGTTGCATACCTTTAGATGCTGAAGAGGAACCCGGATTCTGCGTGCGCACTGGAAAACCATCGACCCGCAGGGTACTTTTCGCAAGAGCATACTAATCAATTCACCAGCAATGAAAAAAGGCATATCAGAAGGTAAAATTCTGGAGACCCTTACCGGCAAATCTACATTAAAACAACAGATTTTTGACAACACCAGTGCGGCATTCAAACTCCTTAAGGAAGAGCTGTACCTGATCACCGATGAACTTAACAAGAAACTGGTAAACGTTGACCCGAGGATCATGCTTCAGTTTCAGGATCACGGTGAATTCAATGCTGAGCTGAAAGTAGCCGGAGATTTACTGTTTTTTAATATGCATTCGAATATTTTCCAGTTCGACCGGGATCATGAAATCTGGAAAACCGATTACATCAAAGATGATCCGTTAGCCGGCTATTCCGGGATCATTAACATGTATAATTTTCTGGCTGATTCATTCAAGTACAATCGCACAGAAGATCTGGGATATCTGGTTGCCCGGATTTTCATTAATAAGAACAATCACTTCTTTGTTCAGGGAAAACGCCAATCGGGTTTCAATTACACCACCATGGGCGCTAACGTGATTGATCAGAAATCTATTAAAGAGATAGTCGGTGCCTCTGTTCAGTATTGTCTCGATTTTGACCTGCTGGTACCACCTTATGATGCCGTTAAACTGGTATCAGTAGCTCAGATTAATCAAAATATTAGCGATGCCAAACTGACGACAGGTAAACGTCTTGGTTTTCAGTTCAAATCTGATGATGTTGACCGGTAACCCTAAAAACACTTTACCCATGAAAACAAGAATTTATTTATTGAGTTTCATTGTATTAACTCTGATGAGTGCCATGTCATGTCAAACTAAAAAGCCGGCTCAGGTTAGTGATCCTGCGCTAAAGGCAAAATCGGATGCTTATGCTTCGTTCCCGCTTAAATCGGATCTAAGCGGTTTGTCGGAAAAAGAGCGGCAGCTACTACCCTGTTTGATGGAAGCCGCAACCATCATTGATGATATTTTTTGGAAGGAAACGTATGGCGACAAGGCTGAATTATTCAAAAAATTCACCGATCCTGTTGCTCAGGGATTTCTCAACATCAATTACGGACCATGGGAACGCCTTAATGAAAACAAACCGTTTCTCGAAGGTATCGGAGCAAAACCGGCCGGTGCTCAGTTCTATCCGCTGGATATGACCAAAGAAGAGCTGGAGGCATCTGATGTTAAAGATAAGACGAGCCTTTACACCATGATCAGGAGAGATAAAGATGGCAAACTCTACTCCATTCCCTATCATGAATATTTTGCCGGGCAGACGAAGAAAATAGCCGACTTGCTTATGAAAGCTGCTTCTCTCGCCGAAAATGAAGGCTTAAAGAAATATCTCGAGCTGAGAGCAACGGCTCTGCTGACTGACGATTATTATGCCAGCGATATCGCCTGGATGGATATGAAAAGCAGCAATATCGATTTTGTCATTGGCCCGATTGAGAATTACGAGGATGCACTGCTTGGGCATAAAGCCGCTCATGAAGCTTTTGTGCTCATCAAGGATAAGGTTTGGAGTCAGAAGCTGGAGCATTTTGCCAAATTATTACCTGAATTGCAAAAATCATTACCCGTTCCTGATGCATACAAGCAGGAAGTTCCC
>JAQWAJ010000415.1 GCA_028707745.1 Bacteroidales bacterium
ATAGTCCATCACCGAAAAACTCTCGATTCTTCCCGATCCCGGAGTTTCTGTAGTTTTCTGGATCACATCCAGGAAAATTTTCGCCACCCCGCTTGCCGGGATATAATTGACCAGCGGAGTAATATCCAGACCGATCTCGATCAGATCGGAGTCCACATCCGAGAAACCCTGCATCGGCAACGCTTCGCCTTCGAAATTAAAACAGGGGAAATCCATCGACTGTTCGGGGTCGTGCGCATTGACATCCGAAGCAACGCCTACCTGAATCTTGATCTGATTTCGCTGATTATACCGGATGCTCGTTTTTACAGTAAGCAGCGGACTGTATGTTTTTTTAGGTTTAACCACCATGGCGGCATTATTCCAGATACCCCCGTTACTGGTTGGCTCGGCGAGCAGGCGATACATCACCCACACCTTGCCACCATCGCACCAGCCCGATCCCCAGGAGTTGAGCACCAACATGGCGCCAATCTCCCAGTCCTGCATCGTGACAACACCATCTCCGTTTATATCGATATTATTCGTGTATCTTCCGTCACCATTCACATCATACCTTACCGAATCGTTCCATCCGATAAAGGTCATGCAATGACCCACATTCGGATCATACCGGGTGACAATATGCGAACCCTCCTCCTCCAGTCCCTCGTCCATCGGAATCTGCGGGATAGTCATATTTCCCGATCCAATCTGAAAATTAGCCAGACCTCCGATTTGCGAACCGTTCAGGTGATCGTTCAGCCAATGTTTCAGCGTGAGTAACCCTTCAGGCGTTCCCACCCCGATGGCAAATACTTCATCCACGCGATTCTTCATTCCCCGGTAATATTTGTCATAGCCTGTTATCCAGATCTGCTGATTCTGATGATCGGCCGGAAAATCGGCGCTACCGGCTATCCCATTGGCTTTCACCATTTTCCAGCTATCGAAATAGGTAACGCCCTGTGAACCAGCCCTGAGATTCAGGTAATTGTAAACGGCCATCGGGCTGTACTGGTTTTCAGGCAACATGGAATTCAGGTTCCGGAGATAATTGATCTCGTAGGTGAACATGGTCCAGATCGAACCCGCCTGGTTGCAGTTCCATGCCTGCTGGCTGTAAACACCCGAATAGTAAAGAATTCTTGAATTATCCTTTTTGTAAGGCAGTGGCCGTGAGGCATATCCGGCCGGCAGAGTCAGTCGGGGCAGACTGTTCAACACGGCTTCATCCGAACTGATGGCAGTGACTTCGGTCTGCTGCCCGAATACTCCGGTAAAAAGGCCCAAAAGCCCCAGCGAAAAAAACAGCCTGATCTTTTTCATATTTTTAAAGCAAAGGATGCAATATTAACATCTTTCAAGCACTTAAGGATTATCAAAACAGATTATTTGATCTGCATTTGCACCCTGCAGGGGTGCCCCATGAGTCCCCTCCGGTGCAACCGGAGGCCTCCATGAGTACCCTCCGGTGAAACCGGAGGATGTCAACCTACGTACTACTGCTCCTTAATAATCCCCATCTTCTTCATCAAAAACGTGGCATTCAGATTCTGGCTGACCCCCGGCCTGAGCAGATAATCGAATTTCAGCTGATCGCTGTCGGTGATCACCTCGAAGCACCGGTTTTCTAGCCTTCCGGGATACTCATCCCCGAGCTTGCCCAGCTCGATATCGTGCGTGGCCACCAAACCCGATGCACCCAGTGCGATGAGCCGTTTGATGAGCGCGGCCGATCCGGCATGTTTATCGCGCGAATTGGTTCCTTTAAGCATCTCATCGACAATCACAAACAGGTTGTCGCCGCCTTCCAGACGGGTGATGATCCGGCTCAGCTTTTTCAGCTCGGCATAGAAATAGGATTCGTCATCGCCCAGCGAATCATTGGTGCGGACGCTGGTAAACACCTCCACCGGCGCCATCGCCAGCCGTTTGGCGCACACGGGACCGCCCGACATGGCCAGGATCATGTTCACACCCACCATCCGCAACAAAGTAGATTTCCCGGCCATATTGGCCCCGGTAATCAGATAAATATTGCCCTCCTCCCTAAAATCCAGGGAGTTGTCGACACGCCTGACCGGGTTGATCAGCGGATGACCGCCACCGTCGATCTCCATGCTGAAAGCCCCGTCACGGATAGCCGGCCAGGTAAGATCGGGCCGGTTGTACGACAGGTTGGCCATCGAGTTGATGGTCTCAAAGTCGGCGATTACCCCGATCCATTGCCCGAAAGCCTCGCGATAGCTGTTCCGCCATCGTTCTAACCGGATCATCAGCAGAATATCCCACAAAAAGAAGGTGTTCAGCAAAAAACTCACGATCAGATTTCCCCGCAGTTCAAGTCCCCAGAGTATGCCCGTCAGCTTTTTCATGATCTGGCTCGACAGCTGGTCGCCGTGTTCGAGACCCCGCTTGAGTCCGTTCAGATAGGGAGAATGAAAATTCTCCGATTCGATGAGGTCGAGCAGCCCCGCGTATTTTCGGAACAGAACCAGCAGGTTTTCCAGTTTCTGCTGCTCGCTGCTGATGGTGCGGGTACGACTGGCCACCAGGCCGATCGGGATGAGAAAATAGAGAAATGCCTGAGGCGGACAAAGCGAGGTAATAAATTCAGGTAAAATGGATGACAATAGGTTGATGATCAGGATGCTGAACATGATCACCGCGTTTACCCGGATGGCGATAGGATAGAAGCGGCTGGTGCGGAAATGATCGGGGGCATCGAGCCACGA
>JAQWAJ010000024.1 GCA_028707745.1 Bacteroidales bacterium
TTTCAGGAATTCCGCTGCTTTTCCCAACCGTCGTAAAATAATATCAATTCTAAGTTTAAGTTCTTCGGTACTGAACGGTTTGGTAACATAATCATCAGCGCCGAGTTTCAGGCCCCTGATCCTATCGGCCTCACGTCCTCGGGCTGTCAGAAACAGGAAAGGGGTTCCGGGCCGGTATTTCTGAATATCCGCAGCCAGGGTGAATCCGTCTTTTACCGGAAGCATGACATCGAGGATACAAAGGTCGAACTGTTTGGATTTGAATGTATTTAATCCGGATTGTCCGTTATTTTCCCAGGTTACTTTAAAGCCTTCCATGTCGAGGTAATCCTGAAGCATATACCCCAGGTTCTGGTCATCCTCGACGAGTAAAATTTCTGCTTTTATTGAATTCATAACGGTAAAGATATGATAAACCTTGAACCGATTCCGGTTTCACTTTTAACCGTTATAGTACCTCCATGAGCCTCTACGATTGTTTTCACGTAATAAAGGCCGATGCCGGTACCTTTCACATTATGCAGGTTCCCGGTGGGAACCCGGAAGAACTTTTCAAAGATGTGTTTTTGATCCTCCTGGCTGATTCCCATACCGTTATCACTGACTTCCAGCACGAAGTTGTTGTTCGTGATGTCGGTGGTAATGAGGATTGAAGGATCGGCTGAAGAATACTTCTGCGCATTATCGATCAGGTTGTGAATAATATTGGTAAAATGTACGGGATCGATAAACAGTTCTGAATGGGCCGCTTTAAAATCAAGACGGACGGTTGCTCCTCCTCTGCATTCCTCCAGGCAAATAATGTCGACGGCATCGCGGATGAGCTGGTGCATGTCGGTTGGCTGGCGGCTAATGTCCATATCTTCGCGGTTTCTGACGGCCAGCTGCAGGATTCGCTCAACCTGCGACCGCATTCTTCTGTTTTCCTGATTGATAATATCGATATATCGGGATAACCGTTCCGGAGATTCAGCAATATTAGGTCTTTTCAGTACTTCACACGCCAGCGAAATATTCGATATCGGGGTTTTAAACTCATGCGTCATGTTGTTGATGAAGTCGTTGCGCATTTCAGTCACCTTCTTTTGTCGAACAATGGTCAAAACAATATAGGCAAAACTTAGAATAACAATGAGCAGGAAGAGGGTGGATGCCAAAAGCCAAATGAACATTTCTTTCAGGATTAGTTGCATGGGCTGGTTAAAGCGCACTTCCATCCGGTGGCTATCCTGATGATGCAGGCATGAAAGACTGATTCTGTGAAGAGAGAATTTCTTACTGTTTTTGAGCTTTCCTGATTTCTCGAACAGAACTTTTCCGCTTGAACAATTGACGACCCGGAGTTCATAGATTGTATCGAGATCATGATAATCGAAATGCACCCGGAGCAATGAGTCCATCACACGAGGTTCCAGGTTGATGAACAGGCTGTCACCGCGTTCGGGGATGCTCAGGCATCCACAGGTTTCATCGCAGGGTTTCCCCTGGCGGGTTTGCACGTATTCATCGAGGGCGCCCTGAAGGGCAATGGTCACCCTGTTCTGGAATTGTTCCTCCCCCAGCTTGAATGCGTTGTTTATCCAGAAAAGCTGGGTAATGATCAGCCCGATCAGAGATATCGATGAGGTGATGATGATCCAGCGTATAGTATTCCTTTTCATATATCCGAATTTTGGTCAAAGATAGGTTAACGCGTGGAGTGGAGAGCGTGGTTAACAAGAATTTAACAGCAGGACCGGGAGGTTGTGCTCTATAATAAAGATCAGGGGCGGGTGTTGTAAAGGTTCATGGTTCGGTCAATTCCGGATAAGGAATAGCTCAGAATAATGTCGCAGGCTGTTTTAATTTTTTCAGGCAGTACTTTTTTTTCTTCCGGCAACCAGTCTCCCAAAACGTAATCGATCGTATTGTAAATTTTTACCTGGTTTCCGATTCCGAATCTTAGGCGTGCATAGTCTTCGTTACCAAGTGTTTCGGCTATATGTTTCAGTCCATTGTGTCCACCGTCGCTTCCTTTTTTTCTCAATCTCAGTTGTCCGAAGGGAAGTGCCAGGTCATCGACCAAAACGAGGAGGTTTTCCTGTTCGATACCTTCTTTCTGGAGCCAGTACCGAACGGCATTTCCGCTCAGATTCATATAAGTGGAGGGTTTCAGCAGAACGAATTCTTTTGATTTGTATCGGTACTCCGCGAGATCTCCGTATCGGCGGGGGGTAAAAACAATATTGGACGCCTCAGCAAAGGCGTCCAATATCATAAATCCTATATTATGCCGGGTGTTGGCGTATTCGGTGCCGAAATTACCCAATCCCGCGATCAGATATTTCACCTGACAGATAGTTTTTGGTTAATGGGTTATTTTGCGGCAACTGCAGCTTCGCCTTCTGCTTCAGTTCCCTTAGCAGCGCGGACAGATCTAACGGAAGCGACAACCATATTCTTTGGATCCAGAATTTCAAATTCCGGGTAACTCAGGTCACGTACTTTAATCGATTGGCCGACTTCGATGTTGGTTACATCGAGTAAGAGCTCATCGGGGATCTGATCAATCATGCCTTTTACGTTTACACGACGCATTTCCATTTTCAGTTTACCTCCCTGCTGAACACCTTTCGCGAAACCTTCGAGGCGAACCGGAATGGATACGCTTACCGGTTTGCCGTCAGCTATCCGGATGAAATCGATATGCAAAGGGCGGTCGGAAACCGGGTGGAACTGGATAGCTTTCATGACTACCGGATGAACGGTGCCATCGATATCCAGATTGATTTTGTAACTGCTTGGGGTATAGATGATCTTACCATACTCTTTTTCGTTACCCGTAAAATGAACTGGATCACCGTTACCGTAAAGTACACATGGAATTGCATCTTCTTTACGAACTGCTTTGGAAGCTTTCTTCCCTAACTCCTTGCGGAGGGTACCTTTTAAATCAAATGTTTTCATTTCAATAAATTGTGCTACTCAGAACCAAACTGCGTCTAGCCGGTCATTCGCAGTAAAGGTTCCCCATTACACTTTAATAACTATCCGGCTAAAAAGAGGGTGCAAATGTAGTAATTAAAAGAGGAAACTACTACTGATTGACTGATTATTATATGCTTTTTTAATGATTTCAGCAAAAAGACCGGCGATGGAAATGACTCTGATTTTCGGACTTTGTTTGCGAAGGGGAATCGAATCGGTGACGATAACTTCGAGTAATGCTGATTGCTCGATTCTCTCATAGGCAGGGCCTGTCAGTAAGGCGTGTGTCGCAACACACCTGACCGATTTTGCCCCTTTGTCCATGATCAGGTTGGCAGCTGTGGTAATGGTTCCGGCAGTGTCGATCATGTCATCTACGAGTACCACATTTTTATCCTTCACATCACCAATGATGGTCATTTCGCCGATGACATTGGCGGCTTTTCTGGTTTTATGGCAGATCACCATCGGACAATCCAGAAATTTGGAGTAGGAATTTGCCCGTTTGGTACCGCCGGTATCCGGAGAGGCGATCACAAAATTATCGAGCTCCAGTTTTTTGACATAGTCAATGAAAACAGTTGAAGCGTACAGATGATCCACCGGAATATCAAAGAAACCCTGAATCTGATCGGCATGGAGATCCATCGTGATCACGCGGCTGACGCCGGCAGCCACTAAAAGGTTCGACACCAGTTTGGCTGCAATGGATACTCTCGGCCTGTCCTTGCGATCCTGCCGGGCAAAGCCGAAATAGGGAATGACCGCAACAATTTTATACGCTGATGCACGCTTGGCGGCATCAATCATCATTAACAGTTCAAGCAGGTTTTCGGCCGGAGCGCAGGTCGATTGAATGATAAAAACAAAATCTCCGCGCACTGTTTCTTCATAGCAGGGCTGGAATTCCCCATCGCTGAATCTCAAAACAGATACTTTCCCCAACTCGGTGCCGTATGAATCGGCTATCTTCTCTGACAGATATTTGGAATTGGTTCCTGAGAAGATTTTAATCGGACTATTTGGCTGCATAGAAGCGATTTTTTGTAATCGGTAAGATGCCGCAAAGTTAATCATTTATCAGGGGTTCCTACCCTGACAGTTGAAAAGTAAGTTGGTTTGTTGAATAAACGCCAGAAGTTCTTCCCTCCCTTTTTTGTTATTGGAGGATGTAATAAACTGTCGGGGAAGTTCTTCCCAAGTCTTCGACATTTCCCTGCAATAGGCTGAAATATTTTTATTCAGGATATTGGTGGTGACCTTATCCGACTTTGTAAAAGCCAGCACAAAGGGGATCTTTTCCTTGCCGAGAAAATTGGAGAAGCTCAGGTCAATGGCCTGAGGCTCAATCCTGCAATCGATCAATTGAAAGAGGCACATCAGGTTGGGTCGCTCAATCAGATATTTGCATGAAAAATCATTCCACTGTTCACGCATGGTCTTGGATACCTTGGCGAACCCATAGCCGGGCAGATCAACCAGATACCAGGAGTCGTTAACCAGGTAATGATTGATCGACTGGGTTTTACCGGGAGATACGGATACCCGGGCCAGGCTTTTCCGGCCGGTTATCATATTCAACAGACTTGATTTGCCCACATTGGAACGTCCGATAAATGCATATTCGGGCTTGTCAGGACTTGGGCACTTGTCAGGAATATGGCCGGCACTGATAAAGGTTACGGTCTTGATCGGGTTCTCGGGAGTCACGTTAAATTGAGCTTGGAGCCGGTGCGGTTGGTATATAAACTTCCAAAATCCGGGTTTCTCCCCGTGGTTCAAGAACAACATCCTTGAAAATGGCTGGCAGGAGGATAGTGTGCCCGGTTTTTACCAGTAGTGGATTTCCCTCGCCATAGTTAAGCAGGAAGGATCCCTGAAGACAGATGTAAACAATGAAAGAATCGATATCCACATAATCGCGTTCCACTTTCCGGTTAAACCAGATCACGTTGACGGTGAAATAGGGACAGGATGCTACTGGAACCGGGTGGTTTGAACTGGGTTGGTAATCATTCCGGTAAGTCGGGTAGTGCTTGTAATCAATCGCGTCAATGGCCAGGTCGGTATGGAGAGTTCTGGGCCGGCCGTTCTTTTCCAAACGGTTCCAGTCGAAAATCCGGTAGGTGATATCGCTGGTTTGCTGGATTTCAGCAAACAAGATACCGGCACCGGTAGCATGAACACGACCGGCCGGAATGAAGAAAGCATCACCGGCAGCTACTTTTTCGCAATTCAGCACCTCCTGGACTTTTTTCTCCTCAATAAAAGTGAGAAATTCTTCTTTGGTAATCTGCCTGTTAAATCCGGTATAAATAACTGATCCCGGATCGGCCTGAATGACATGCCACATTTCAGTCTTTCCATAAGCCTGATGTCTTTCGAAAGCCAGTTTGTCGTCAGGATGAACCTGAACCGATAGGACATCGTGAGCATCAATCAGCTTGATCAACAGCGGGAATTCGGTGCCAAACTTTTCATATACTGAATCTCCAACCAGATCGCCCATGTAAACCTCAATCAGTTCCTGCAGGTCGTTGCCTTCGAGAAATCCTTCCTTGACAACAGAAAGATTATCCTCAACGCCGGAAATCTCCCAACTTTCACCGGTTGTGTCTGGTGCATCTTTCTTGCCAAGAACTTCTCTGAGTTTATTCCCTCCCCATAAGCGGTACTGATAGATTGGCGTAAATCGTAAAGGATATAACATAAGTGTTTGTTTTAGGTAAGCTTTTCGAAAAAATAATCTCCCACAATTTTACTTTCAGACCATTGTTTATTCATCGTCACCGCGTCAACATGTGCAGGATGGGCCTGATAGGCTCTCAGGTCCTCCAGGTTATCGAATACGCCATCCACGATGACGTCATACGATGATAATCCATGCACACAATCCGGTTCAACACGGTATTCCCGGATTTGGGGGATTTGCCCGATCAGCGACCGAAAGATTTCCAAAACATTTTGAATGGCCTGGTTCTTTTCGGTTTCTGAAGAAAAATCCTTTAATTTGAAGAGAACAATATGTCTGATCATTTTATTGGAAAGACTATTCGGTAAATATACAATTACCTCCTGAATCTTCAGCAAAATATGTTAACAGTAGGCATAGCCGGGGGAACCGGAAGTGGAAAAACCACCGTAGTGAATAAGATCATGTGTTCTTTTCTGAGAGGAGAAGTGGCTCTTTTACCGCAAGATTCGTATTATAAAGATAATAGTGAGCTCCCGCTTGAGGAGAGGCAAAAATTGAATTTCGACCATCCGGATTCCATTGAGTGGCCCTTGCTGATCGAACATTTAAAGGAACTCCGGAGTGGAAGAGGGATTCTTCAGCCGGTTTATTCTTACCTGACCTGCACACGATCATCCGAAACCATCCCGATTGAGCCGAGGAAAGTCATTATCGTGGAAGGAATACTGGTGCTTACCCAAAAGGAGGTGCGTGATCTTCTTGATATTAAGGTATTTGTTGATGCAGATGCTGATGATCGGCTCTCCAGGGTGATCCGGCGTGATATTAACGAACGTGGCCGCTCAGCCGAGATCGTACTGAACCGGTACGAGAAAACTGTGAAACCCATGCACCTGGATTTTATCGAACCTTCCAAAAGATATGCCGACCTGATCATTCCGCAGGGAGGTGACAATCAGGTCGGAATCCGGGTTCTGACTTCATTGATCCGGGAACATCTCTCTGAATAGGATATGAAACTATACGCACAGCGTCTGGGTAAAGGATTTCCAGTTATTATCCTGCATGGACTCTATGGCTCGGGAGATAACTGGCTGACCATTGCCAGGAGTCTTTCGGACAGAGTTGAAGTTTTTCTGGTCGACCAGCGGAATCATGGACGATCGCCTCATTCCGGGCAACATAATTACCAGGTTCTTGCTGATGATCTTGTTGAACTGATGGATGATAATCATCTGAAACAGGCTGTGATCCTCGGTCATTCGATGGGCGGAAAGGCAGCCATGTGGTTTGCTGCCCAGCATCCGGATCGTGTCACCCGCCTGATTATTGCCGATATCGGTCCAGGAACTTATCCGGATAATCCTTCGGAAACCAGCCACTCCTCTTTTCATCGCAGTGTGCTCGAATCGATGCTGGCAATCGATTTTGCGTCTGCTTCAGGATTGGGGGATATTGACCGACAGCTGGGGGAGCGTCTGCCGGGTAAACGGCTACGGCAGTTCTTGCTGAAAAATATTGAAAAAAATGAGGATGCCGGTTTTAACTGGAGGCTCAATGTTCCGGCTCTGCTGAACAATATTGATAACCTGTCAGCCGGACTGGAATCCTTTCTGGAAGCAGGGCGAGTGATTAATGAGGTTCCGGTTCTCTTTATCCGTGGTGAAAACTCAGATTTCATCCGTGAGCCCGACCGCGAAATGATTCATCGTCTTTTCCCGGAATCCCGGCTGGTCACCATAAAAAATGCGGGACACTGGCTTCATGCCGAGCAGCCGGATGTTTTCATTTCAATTGTCAAAGGGTTTCTGAAGGGTATTTATTCCTGAATTTGAGCCCGGTACATCATGATGGTGTTTTCGAGCCCAAGATAGAGAGCGTCGGAGATTAGTGCATGACCGATGCTGACTTCCAGCAATCCGGGTACTCGTTGATGGAAGAATTTCAGGTTTTCAAGGCTCAGATCATGACCGGCATTCAACCCCAGATTGTTTTCCATGACGATTTTTGCAGCTTCAACAAAAGGTTTGACGGCTTCTTCGGGGTTTTTAGGATAACCGGTGGCATAAGGTTCCGTGTAAAGTTCCACCCGGTCGGCTCCGATGGCCGCAGCACATCTGATCATTTCAGGGTTCGCGTCCACAAAAACCGAAACACGGATACCTTTTTCATGGAACCTGACCACTACTTCTTTCAGGAAGTTTTGATATTTCACGGTGTTCCAACCCGCATTTGAGGTAACCGCATCGTGGGCATCCGGGACCAGGGTAACCTGTTCGGGTACAACTTTGGTAACCAGCTGAATGAATGACTCCGAAGGGTAGCCTTCGATATTGAATTCAGTTTTAACCAATGGTCTGAGATCCAGAACATCCTGATAACGGATATGACGTTCATCTGGACGGGGATGTACCGTTATTCCCTGAGCACCAAAACGTTCGCAATCCACGGCAGCTTTCAGTACATCGGGGACATTGCCACCCCTTGCGTTTCGCAGTGTGGCAATTTTATTTATATTTACGCTTAATCTGGTCATGATATCCGGGTTGATTATTGAGCACAAAATTACGAATTATCCTACGAAATGCTGGCCAAAGAACTGGCTTCCGAAAATATCCCTCTTGTAACCGGATCTGATTCAGTAAGTCAGGTTATTAAATACATGACCGAATTCAGGGTTGCACATCTACCGGTTGTTGATCACGAAGAGTATCTGGGCATGATTTCAGAAAATGAGATCACTGAAATTGCCAACCCTGATCAAACTATTGATCTTCAGTCAATCAGGCTGTTAATGATTTCTGTGGTTGAAACACAGCATGTTTATGAAGTCATTGATCTGATTTCGACGTATAACCTGACACTTTTGCCTGTGCTGACCATCGACAAAAAATATTCAGGCTGCATAACTATACCGGTGCTGATCAAACAATTCAGGGATCTGACGGCTGCCGGAGAACCGGGAGCTATTTTTGAGCTGAACTTTGCTGTTCAGGACTATTCGCCGACACTGTTGTCGAGGATGATCGAGGATAATCATGCCAAGATCCTCAGCCTGTATGTGGTAACTGACCCCAACGGCCGGGATGTGACAGTTACGGTTAAGATAAACACTCAGGAAACGAGTTCCATTATGAGATCCTTCGAGCGTTATGGTTTGTCAGTGAAATCCACTTTTCTGACGAACAGTCAGCTGGATGACTTTTACCGGTCGAGGTACGAAGAGCTAATGAAATACATGAATATTTAGCGGGATATGAAATCTGAAGAAGGGGTTGAGCATGTCTTTTTATTTGGAAGAGAATTCAATGAGGGATTCAATCTTCCGTTTTGCACTTTATTGGACCGGTTATCTGAATTCGATGCTAAAGTTATGATATTCGGTCCGTTAAATGACTTTGTAGATACCTGGTATACCGGTAGTTTTCGTTTTCATGGGATTTTTAATAACCACGAGGATCTGAAAGGGTTGGAAGGAGTTTTGTTCAGCATTGGCGGTGACGGAACCTTTCTTGAGGCAGTTACGCTGGTCAGGGATCTGCCGATCCCTCTGGCCGGCATCAATAGTGGCCGGCTTGGTTTTCTGGCCGATATTTCGCAGGATGAGATATTATCTGCCGTGGATACGGTGATGTATAAAAAGGGCAGAATGGATGAGCGTACTCTGTTACAGGTTGACTGTGATCAGCCTGTTTTTGGTGATTTCAATTATGCATTGAATGAAATCACCATTCACAAGCGGGATGATTCATCCATGATTAAGATTAGTGCCTTCCTCGATGGGGAGTTTTTGAGTATTTACTGGGCTGACGGACTGATCATATCAACTCCTACCGGGTCCACTGCATATTCACTGAGCGCTGGTGGGCCGCTGGTTTTGCCTGATACACAAAACATTATCCTGGCTCCGATTGCACCGCATAATCTGACGGTTCGGCCACTCGTTTACAAAGATTCGATGAAACTTACCTTACGGATCGAAAGCCGTAGCGGAAACCTGCTTCTGTCGGCAGATTCAAGATCGGCAATTATCGAAGACCGCATTGAACTCAATATATACAAAGCTCCTTTTAACATCAGAACAATACGTCTTGAAGGGCACAACTTTTATCACACACTCAGGAACAAACTGATGTGGGGTGCCGATAAAAGAAATTAAGGCTGGGCCCCGGTTTTCATATCATACACCTGTCAGACAAGAGCTTGAAAAAACTTTTCTATTTTATACTATATTTGCGCGTTGGCAGTTATTGTAAGGGGAATTTAATGCGTACCACCTGCAATATCGGGAAATGAAGAAAGTACTTTTATTCATCGGTTTCGTTTCTATGGCGATAGGAGTCAAAGCACAAAAAAGCTTTGACTATGGATTGTTCATGGGAGTGACTGAACAGCATAAATATACCATTCTGCCTGTGGCGAATGCCAACGGGATCGATTATGCACTGGGCGGGTATTACCGTTTTAGCATGAACCCGCGTTATTCCTGGCGGGCAGGCATCAACGGCGGATTTGATCATACCAATTTCAAACCGAATATGGTTGATGCATTCGGTTTATTTGAGTTTAACTTCCATCCGCTTAGTTCCAAAAGGGAAAAGCAGCAGTTTACTTCCTATATTGCAACCGGATTGAGTTACCTGGTGGATTTTGAGTTGTTTAAGACAGTGAACCAGACTCCGGGTGCTTTAATGGGTAAATACATGGTCAAAAATATTCGGATTCCTTTTGCAGTGGGAGCAAGATATAATATCTCATCAAAGTGGACTGCCGGCGTTGAATGGACATTAAGAAAAGGGTATCAGCTTGATTATGATATTCCTGATGCACCTGTACATAATTTTATGTTATCAAACTGGCGGTCACATTTTGGTATTACCATTGGATATTTGGTAAGTAACTATTGCAAGACTTGTCCGTTTTATGAAAACGAACGCAATAAGCACAAATGAGTCTGAAAGATAAACTGATTCCGGAGAAACTTCCCCGGCACGTGGCCATCATTATGGATGGTAACGGACGATGGGCTGTAAGTAAAGGTGCTGCGCGCATTTTCGGACACCAGAATGCAATAACTCCTGTAGATGAAGTAATTAAGGCCAGTGCTGAACTTGGCATTGGTTATTTGACCTTATATGCTTTCAGTACCGAGAATTGGGGTCGTCCCATCGAGGAAATCAATGCTTTGATGACTCTGCTGGTTTCTACGATCAAAAAGGAGACGAACAGGCTCATTGAGAATAATATCAGGTTGCTGACTATTGGGGACCTGAGTAAATTACCGGAAAATACCCGCCGGGAGCTGACCCGGCTGATGGGAATGACTGCATCGAATACAGGGCTCACCGTTGTTCTGGCGCTTTCTTACGGATCCCGGTATGAATTGGTTATGGCGGCGCGTAAAATTATAAAAGACGCTTGTGAAGGTAAGATTACTGAAGGTGATATGGATTATATTACTTTTGAAAAATATCTGCTGACCGCAGGCATACCCGACCCCGAACTGCTGATCAGAAC